>JAGXAY010000039.1 GCA_018971385.1 Acidobacteriota bacterium
GGCGCTCGAGACCGCGGAGAGAACTCCCCCGAGTGCCGGGCCGATGAGTTGGCCGGCGAGGAGGGTGCTGAGGCTGCGTGAGGCGTTGAGAGACGCCAGCAGAGGCTCACTCACGATGTCGGGTATGAGGGCTCCGAGAGCGGGAGTAAAGAGCGCGTCGAAGGAGCCGAAGACGACGGAAAAGATGAGAAATTCAGTGAGGGTGAGCCGATGGGCGCCGGCGAGGAGGGCGATGACGAGGGTGGCACTGCCCCGACCGAGGTCGGACCAGACCATGAGGGCGCGCCGAGAGACTCGATCGACGAGAGCGCCCCCGAGTAAGAGCAGGGCCACCATGGGAACGAGTCGGGCGGCGCTGAACCACCCGAGGTCGGCCGGCGAATGGGTGACGTCGAGGACGAGGAGGGCGAAGGCGACGTTCCCGATGCCGTCGCCGAGCACGGAGACAGCTTGAGAGGCGAGAAGGATGCGCGCGTCTCGTTCTCGCCACGCCGCTCCGGCGCGACTGGTCACCGGGGGGTGTCGGCGACGATGGAGTGCGCGAGGACCTCGAGGGCGCGGTTCCACGCGTCCGAATCGATGGAGAGCGCGTGCTGGCCCTCGAGGGCGATTTGGCCGAAGAAGAGGGCGTACCAGATGCGGGCGAAGGCGACCGCGGTCATGCCCTCGACCAAGAAGCCCTGATCCTCGAGGGGTTGAACGGTCTCGGCGATGAGGTCACTCGCCTCCGACTTCGCCTCGGCGATTCCCGCCGACGCGACGGCGTTGTGGTGGGCGAAGGAGATGCCGTCGATACGGCTGAGACGCTGTTCGGTTCGTTCGGGGTCCTGGGCGTCACGAATCATGGTGGACATCGCCCGGCGCAACTCCTCGGCTGAGGAGACTCCCTTTAAAGGCTGAATGAAGATGTCCGCTTGGCCGAGGATGACTTGTCGAAAACGGTGCACGATCGCCGCGGCAATCAAGTCCTCGCGGTCCGAGAAGTAGCTGTACAGCAGGGCGACGGAGATACCGGCGTCGGCGGCGACGCGTTTGACGCGAAAGAGAGTGAGGCCATTGACCTCAATCTCGTGGGCAGCCGCCTCGAGAATACGATCACGAGTCATCTCCGCAGACTACCTAAGTACCACTCAGGAGGGGTCACTGGTCGAGCGCCCGGGACCAGTCACCCTGCAACTCTTCCGCCAACCGGGCGAGGAAGCGGGCGCTGTACGCCCCGTCGACGGCCCGGTGGTCGAAGGTGAGGGCCACCAGACCGACCGAGTGGATAGCGATCGACTCATCCCCCGTCGATGACGTCACCACGACCGGCTTGCGGGTAACGCCGTCGGTCGAGAGGATGGCGACCTGGGGTTGGTTGATCACGGCGCCGGTGAGAAGAGTGCCGAAGGGACCGGGATTGGTGATGGTGAAGGTGCCCTGGCTCAGGTCGTCGAGGGTGAGGCCCTTGCCCCGAGCCCGAGTGGCGAGGTCGCGAATGGCTCGGGCCATGTCTCGTACCCCGAGGGCGTCGGCGCGCTTCAGCACCGGTACGACGAGTCCGTCGGAGTCGAGATCGACCGCGATCCCGAGGTTCAGGTCGCCGTGGACGAGGAGTTCGTTGTCGCCTACCGACGCGTTCAGGTGCGGGAAGTCTCGAAGAGCCCGTAACGTCGCGACCGCGATGAAGGGAAGGTAGGTGAGCGAGAACCCCTCGGTCGCCTTGAACTCGGCGCCCACCACGCGCCGCACCCGCTCGACGGCCTCGAAGTCGATCTCCTTCACCATCAAGGTGTGGGCGGAGGTGGCCTTCGAGCGAACCATGTGCTCCGCGGTCAGGCGCCGAATCTTCGTAAAGGGAATGACCTGATCTCTCGAGGGCGCCGCCGCGGCCTCGACGTCTCGTCGGGTGAGCCGGCCGTGGGGGCCGGTACCCGTGACGTCCTCTTCGCGCAGACCCCGCTCGGTGAGAAGACGGCGAACGACGGGGGACACCAGGCGTTGTTCCGGCGACGGGGCCATCGAGCGTTCGGCGACGACCCGGGCGACGTCCTCCTTCGTGATGCGTCCACCCGGTCCGGTACCGTCGACCTCCTCCGGCACGAGGTCGTTCTCTTCGAGCAGTCGCTTGACCAGCGGAGAGAGTTTGACCTCTCCGTCTCCCCGGGTGGCGCGTTCGGGTCGAACGGAGGGTGAAACGTCCGCCGAGGGGGTGGAGGGGACTGGGACCGGGTCGGGAGTCGGCGAGCTCGCAGTGGGAGTCTCGCCCGGAGCACCGATCACGGCAATCACCGTCCCCACGTCGACCGTGGACCCTTCGCTCACCCGAATCTCGAGAAGGACGCCGGAGGTCGGCGCGGGAATCTCGGTGTCCACTTTGTCGGTCGAGACCTCGAAGAGTCCCTCACCCTTCGCGACCTCTTCACCCACGCTCTTCAGCCACTTGGCGACCGTTCCTTCGGCGACCGTTTCTCCGAGTTGGGGCATCACAATGTCGGCCATTACGCGTCCTTTGAGTTGTGACGCGCACCGGCGTCGAGGTGGTGGGCGAGCCAGTCCGCACTGTAGGGACGGTGACGATAGACGAGGTTGGCGCAGCCGTGATTGCCTTCGGGGAGCATCAGCAACTCGGCGTGGGAGGCCCGAGCGACCAGTCGTTCGGCGTGGGTGGTGTCGAAGAGACGGTCCTTGCCCCCAAACACCACGAGGAGGGGACGAGAAATCCTCTCGGCGTGACCCTCGAGGGAGAGTTCCGCGGCGGCCGCGGCGGCCCCGGCGTCGTCGGCGCTGTGACTGCGCACCCGGAAGGCGGCGCGAGTGAGGGGGTTGAGGTTGTCCCAGGCGTCACCCAGATTGAACGGACCGGCGAGGGCGACGGTCGCCCGAATCGGTAGATCGGCGGCGGCCAGGCGGGCGGCGTAGTAGCCCCCGAGACTCACCCCCCACACGCCGACGCGTGAGGAATCCACCTCGGGGCACGTCTCGAGAGTTGAGAGAACGGCCTCTCCCACGGGAGCCCAGTCCGGTTCGATGGCGAGATCCCATTCCGATTCGCCCTGACCCGGTCCGTCGAGAGACAACGTTGCGAGACCGCGAGCGTGGAATGTCGCCTCCACGAGGGGGAACTCCTCCTTCGCCGAATCGAGGCCGGGAACCAGGATGACGGTGGGCGCGGGGCCCTCGAGGGGGGAGCGAAGGACCCCGACGAGGTGGGAGTCCCGGTAGGGGATCTCCACTCGTCGACCGGCGGGTCGAAGAAGCGGGAGGGCGCGTTGGAGCGCCTCGACCGCCAACCGGTGGGTGGCGCGGGCCTGCTCGAGATCGTGGACGAAGAGAAACTTGCCGAAGTGGAAGTACGTCGCGGCCCGCTGGTACGCCTCACCGGCGCTCAGTGAGCGGCCGTCTTGGTGGGCGGCGTCGGCGAGGGCCACGTGGTCGCGACCCGCGGCCGTCCACCCGGCGCACCACTCCTCCCAGCTGGACAGTCCCGCCGTGACGCGGGCGTAGTCACTGGCGTCGACGCCACTCGCCGTGAACCGAGGTCCCCAATTCGAAATGGCCGTGTCGAGTAGTGCGTCCGTCATTGCCCCCCCTGGACTACCCGATGGTAACGGAGGGTGTCTGAGTATTCCTAGGCCAAGTGACCCCTAAAACTTTTAATCGCTCCGAACTTATTTCACGGTCGATGTGATTGACCGACCCGTCCAACCTCGTTACTGTGACCTCATCGCTCCGGGGGGGAGCGGTCGGTGTGTCGCCCATGGTGGCCCATCGTTTTCCTTTGGGGGGATTTATGAAGAGAAGAAGGGGATTTCTTCGCGTCCTCTCGCTATCGTCGGTGGCGACGGCTTCGGTCTTGACCGCAGTCGTGTCCTCGAACGCGGGAGCGTCGTCGGGCGGGTTGGCCAAGGGTGCACCCGTCAAGATCGGTATTTCGTTGTCACTCTCGGGTGACTTCTCCGCGGACGGCCAAGCGTTCAAGCAGGGCTACGAGTTGTGGGCCACGGACGTGAATAAGGCGGGCGGTCTGCTCGGTCACAAGGTGCAGTTGGACATCGTCTCCGACGCCTCGAGCCCGACCCAGGTGGTCACGAACTACCAGAAGCTCATCTCGGTGAACCACGACAACTTGACCTTTGGTCCGTTCTCGTCCCTGCTGTCGCTACCGGCCGCTAAGACGGCCGCGCGCTACGGTTACGCCCTGATTGAGGGGGCGGGTGGTGCGCCGTCGGTGTTCCAGGCCGGCCTCAACAACCTCTTCGACGTGTCGCTCCCGGTCTCGGGTGACTTGCTGCCCTTCGCGAAGTGGGTGACCTCGTTGCCGAAGGCGCAGCGTCCGAAGACGGTGGCCTACGTGACTTCGAACGACCCGTTCACCGAGCCTCAGGTGACCTCCATTCAGTCCATGCTGACCAAGGCCGGCATCAAGATGGTGTACAACAAGGTGTTCCCGGCCGAAGTGACCGACTACACCTCCATCGCCGACTCTGTCGCCGCCGCGAAGGCGGACGTCGTCGTGCTCGGCTCGGTGGACGTGCCGACGGTGTCCTCCTTCATGCAAGCGTTCGAGCAGTCGGGCTACAACCCGAAGGCCATGATCGCGACCGGTGGACCGGACCAGGGCACCACCTTCTTGAAGGCGGTCGGAGCGAAGAACGCTAATGGAGTCATGGTCCCGAACGCGTGGTACGGTGCGTCGGCCAACCCGCTCAGTAAGAAGATGGTGGCGGAGTACATCGCCAAGTACGGCGGAACCCCCGCCGGTATTCCGAGCGACGTGGTCGAGGCCTACTCGGTGGGTGAAGTGATGGCCCAGGCCGTCAAGGCCACGGGCGGCTTCAATAACGCCGCCATCATCAAGTACCTCCACTCCAACGTGACCATGACCTCCGCTCAGGGTCCGGTGAAGTTCAACAACCTCGGTGAGAACGTCAACCCGACGGCCTTCACCTTCCAGTGGCAGGGAACGAAGTTCGTTCAGGTCAACCCGATTGGTGACCCGAACACGGTCAAGATCCTCTACCCGAAGCCGGTCTGGGGGAAGTAGTCGATGAACGCCACTGCTCTGTTGAGCGCCGCGAAGGATGGGATCCTGACCGGTGCGGTCTACGCCCTGATGGCTACGGGGCTCACGCTGATATTCGGTGTGATGGACATCATCAACCTCGCCCAGGGAACCTTCGTGGTCCTGGCGGCCTACCTGAGCTACGCCCTGCAGGTGCACTGGCACATCGATTTGTTTGTGGGCCTCTTGATCACGACTCCGGCGATGTTCATCATCGGAGTCGTGATCGAGCGGGTCTTCATCGCTCGACTGAAGGGGCCTGATCGAACCGGGATGTCGATTCTGGTGACGTACGCCGTGTGGCTGCTCATTGAGGGGACCCTCGACCTGGTCTTCTCCTCCAATGATGTGCAGTTACAGGGGTGGTACGTCCCGAAGTCCTTCACGGTGGGCGCCATCCACTTCGGTTACATCTACGTGGCGGGCTTCATCTTGGCGGCCCTCCTACTCGGCGCGCTCTACTTCATGTTGTATCGCACCCGCTTCGGTGTGAGTGTGCGGGCATCGCTCGCCGATCAAACCTCCGCCGCGCTCGTCGGGATTGACGTGAAGCGTGTCTCGACCATCACTTTCGGTTTGGGCGCCGCCGTCACGGCAGCGGGGGGGATGATTTACGGAGCCACCAACGCCTTCAACGCGTCGTCCAGCTACGACTTGATTTCGCGCCTCCTCACCATCATCGTGCTCGGGGGCATGGGCAGCCTCGGTGGTGCTCTGCTGGCCGGCATTCTCATGGTGTTCGTGGGTGACATCGTGGGCGTGATCTGGTCGCCGGTGTGGTCCACGACGGCGTACTTCGTCGTCCTAGTACTCGTCCTGCTCTGGCGTCCCCAGGGTCTCTTCGGTAAGACGCAAGCGAGGGTCGCGTGACGTTAGTGAAAAAGAATCTGGGGTGGGTGGTCTTCTTCGCCGCCCTCGCCCTCTTCCCCCTCGTGGTGACCAATCCCTTCTATACCTCGATTGGGGTGTATTCGCTCCTGTTTATGGCGGCGGCCACGTCGTGGAACATGTTCTCGGGGTACTCGGGGTACATCGCGCTGGGTTCGGCGGTATTTTTCGGGGTCGGGGCGTACACGGAGGCGTTGCTCTCCATTCACTGGCACGTTCCCGCTAACGGTGACCTCTTCTGGTTGGTACCTCTCGGAGGAGTGATCGCCACTCTCTTCGCGGTGCCCATCGGATGGATCTCCCTGCGGGTGCGCCGCCACACCTTCGTCGTGATCACCATCGCGGTATTCTTCATCTTCCAGCTCTCCGCTATTAACTTCAGTTTCACGGGTGGCTCATCCGGTCTAGCCTTGCCCTTCATTACGTGGACGGCGACGGACTTCAATAACCCCTTCTACTACGCGGGCCTCATCCTGGTCATCTTCATTACGTTGGTGTCGGCGTTCGTGCGCCGCTCGCGCTTCGGTCTCCAGTTGCTCGCCATTCGCGACGACGAGGATCGGGCGATGGGTCTCGGAGTGAAGGTCACCGCCATCAAGATCACGGGATTCACGATGTCGGCCTTCGCGATTGGGTGTGCCGGTGCGATTTACGCCATGTTCCAGGGGCAGATCTATCCCCAATTCGTCTTCGACCCCACCTTCGACGTGAGCGTGGCGTTGATGGTGTTCCTCGGGGGCATCGGGACGCTGGCGGGACCCCTCCTCGGTGGACTGGTGCTCGAGTCCGCGCAGCAGTACTTGACGGCGACCTACTCGAACAACTCGCTCTACCTGCTGTTGTTCGGTGCGCTCTTTCTCATCGTGATCATGTTCATGCCCCAGGGTGTGGTGCCGTTCGTGCGCGACAAGTTCACTAAGCGCGGGGAGTTGGAGCGGGCCGCGGTCGCGGCGAATGACGTGTCGTCGCCGAGTGGGATGACGAGTGGAACACCGACGGAGGTGACGGCGTGAGCACTCTCTTGCACGCCCAGGGAATATCGAAGAGTTTCGGTGGACTGAAGGCACTTCAGAACTGCTCTCTGACCGTCGAAAAGGGAAAGGTCAACGGCCTCATCGGACCTAACGGTTCCGGCAAAACCACCCTCTTTAACGTCATCACGGGATACGTCACGCCGGACGAGGGTTCGGTGACGTTCGAGGGCGCCGATATTACGGGGGCTCGCCCCGACAAAGTCTTCGCCCTCGGAATCGGACGAACGTTTCAGTTGACGCGTATCTTCGCGCGGATCTCCGTGCTCGAGAACATGCTGATCGCCACCCAGCACAACGAGAGTTGGGTGAAGGGTCTCATTCGATCGAAGTCGACCAAGTCGGAAGTCGATAACGCCATGGCGCTCCTCGACTTCGTGGGTATCACGCGGCTGGCGAACCTGCAGGCCGGAGCCCTCTCCTACGGACAGCGCAAACTACTGGAACTGGCCTACGTGCTCGTGTCGGACCCCGACGTGATTCTGCTCGACGAACCGGCCGGTGGTGTGAACCTCACCCTCATCAACAACATCGCCGAAAAGATTCGGTTGCTGAATCAGCAGGGAAAGACCTTCCTCATCGTGGAGCACAACATGGAGTTCGTGATGGGGGTCTGCGATCAAGTGACGGTGATGCACCAGGGGTCGAGCTTGACGTCGGGAACGCCCTCCGAGGTGCGCCAGGACCCCCGCGTCCTCGACGCCTACTTGGGTGGGGGCGACGACGACGATGACGACGATCTGCGAGAGGCGGTGGCCAATGTCTGAAGCCCTGGTGACGTTCAAGGGGGTCGTCGCTGGCTACGGCGGTGGTGACGTTCTGAAGGGGGTGGACTTCGCCGTTCAGCCCGGGGGGGTGACGTGCATCGTCGGTCCGAACGGATCCGGTAAGTCCACCCTCTTGAAGACCGCGAGCGGGTTGGTGCGTCCGCGACTGGGGGAGATTCTCTTCAAGGGGCAGAATCTCGTGGGGATGACGCCCCGGGACATTCTGAAACTGGGTATCGTGCAGGTTCCCCAGAACCACAGTCTCTTCCGAGAGATGACCGTGGAGCAGAACGTGGAGCTCGGCGCGTTCCTCGAGCGCGACCGTCGCGTCGTCGCGGAACGCCTGGCCCGAATTCGTGAGATGTTCCCGATTGTCGCTGATCGAGCTCAGGACAAGGCGGGCAGTCTCTCCGGAGGCCAGCAACGCCTCGTCGAGTTCGCTCGATGCTTGATGCTCGAGCCCGAGCTCGTGATTCTCGACGAACCCTCGATGGGTCTCGACCCGAAGACCCTCAAGGTCATGTTCGGCACCATTCGCATGATGCGCGACGCCGGTCGCACCATTTTGCTGGTGGAGCAGAACGCCCGCCAGGCCCTAAAAATGGCCGAGCGCGGCGTGGTGCTCGAGAACGGGCAGGTTCGACTCACCGGATCGGGACTCGAGGTGCTGCACAATCCAGAAATCGGAGCGCTCTACCTCGGTGGATCCCTCGAAGAAGCCCGCCACCCCCAGTCGTAGGAGAAGAAGTCATGGAGTTAACTGCACGCGTCGGCTGGATCGGCTGTGGGCGAATGGGTTCGGCGATGGCCACCCGGCTCATCACGGCCGGAGTTTCGGTCACGGCCTACAACCGCACTCGGTCGAAGGCGGAGGCTCTCGGGGTGGAGGTCGTCGACCGACCGGTCGATTTGGCCGGTCAGGACATCGTCTTCGTCATGGTGTCGGCGAGTGACGACCTGCTCCAGGTGGTGAGCGGTCCCGAGGGAGTCCTCGGGGACCCCGAGCGGGCTCCACGCATCCTGGTGGACTGTTCCACTGTCGCGAGTGAGACCTCGGCGGAGGTACGTCAGCTCGCCGAGGCCCGGGGAACCGCCTTTCTCGCGGCGCCCATTTCGGGAAACCCCAAGGTGGTGGCGTCGGGTAACTCCGTGCAGGCGGTCTCGGGACCGCGCGAGGCGTACGACGAGGTCGCGCCCTACTTCGGCGCCATCGCCAAGTCGGCGGTCTACACCGGTGAGGGCGAGGTGGCCCGTTTGGTGAAGATCTGCCACAACATGATGCTCGGTATCGTGACGCAGGCCATGGCCGAGATCACCGTTCTCGCCGAGAAGGGGGGCGTCGCCCGCCACGCCTGGTTGGAGTTCCTGAACGACTCGGTGATGGGGTCTCCCTTCACCCGCTACAAGTCGCCGGCCTTCGTCAACTTGGACTTCACGCCCACGTTCACGCCGACCTTGCTGCGCAAGGACTTCGATCTCGGCATGGCCGTCGCCTACGAACACGACGTCTCCATGCCCGTCTCGGCCCTGACTCTGGAGCTGGTGAAGGCGACGATCGGGGCGGGCTACGACGGCGACTTCGCCGTCCTACTCCTCGAGTCCGCTCGCGCCGCGGGTTTGACGCTTCAGCCTGAGAACGTGACGGTCGACGACGGATTGGGGGGTCGCTAATCGTGGAAGGCTTCGGTCCCGTCATGAACACCCCCGGTCACACCGGGGTCGACTTCGAGACGCGCGTCGACTTCGATCGTCTGCGGGCGTATCGACTGGAGCGGGCGCGCGCCGTGCTGGAGGCCAGTGAGTTCGGATCGCTCCTCCTCTTCGACTTCTACAACATTCGCTACGTGTCGAGTACGTGGGTGGGGGGAGCTCTCGGCGACAAGATGACGCGGTACTGTCTCTTGACCCGGGGGGGCGAGCCCATCGTCTGGGACTTCGGTTCGGCCGCTCGTCACCACAAACTCTTCGCCCCCTGGCTCGAACCGGACAACTGCCGCGCCGGCATGTTGGGGCTGAGGGGCGCCATCGCCCCCCGCGCCGGACTCTTCGAGTCGGCGGTACAGGAGATCGTCGGGCTCCTCAACGACGCCGGAGTGGCCGATCAGCCCGTCGGCATCGACATCGTGGAACTGCCCTTCCTCTTCGAGTTGCAAAAGCACGGCATCGAGGTTCGTGACGCCCAGCAGACCATGCTGGACGCCCGGGTGATTAAGAACCAGGACGAGATCATGCTGCTCTCCCAGGCCGCCGCCATGGTGGACGGGGTCTATCAGGACATCTTCGAGGCCCTGAAGCCCGGGGTTCGAGAGAACGAGATCGTGGCGCTCGCCAATAAGCGTCTCTACGAGATGGGCTCCGATCAAGTGGAGGCCATTAATTCGGTGTCGGGGGAGAGGTGTAATCCCCACCCCCATAACTTCACCGACCGCATTATTCGTCCCGGGGACCAAGCCTTCTTCGACATTATCCACTCCTATAACGGGTACCGGACGTGCTACTACCGCACGCTGTCGGTGGGTTCGTCCACCCCGGTGCAGCAGGACTGTTACACCCAGGCCCGCGAGTGGATGGACCGCGCGATCGACCGCGTACGACCGGGTGTGGGAACGGACGAGATCGCTCTCGCGTGGCCCGAGGCGACGGAGTTCGGCTTTCCGAACGAGATGGCCGCCTTCGGCCTCCAGTTCGGTCACGGCCTCGGCCTCGGCCTTCACGAGCGACCCGTGATCTCTCGCCTCAACTCGCTGAAGGACCCCATCGAGTTGAAGGTCGGCATGGTGTTCGCCCTCGAGACGTACTGCCCCGGCAAGGACGGAATCTCGGCGGCGCGTATTGAAGAGGAGGTGGTGGTGACCGAGAACGGTCCGGCCATCTTGACCAGATTCCCGGCCCACGAGTTGCTCGTGGCTAACAAGTACTAGGAGAAGCCATGACGAGTGTCGCGACCGATCTCAGCGCCAAGTTGGAGCTCTACCGCGTGCAGGTGGCCCTGCGCGAGTTCGAGCGCCGCGCCCACGACCTCTTTCTCGAGAACCTGGTCAAGGGGACGAGTCACTTGGGTCTGGGCCAAGAGGCCGTCGCCGCCGGCTTCGCCGCCGCGATGCGACCCACCGACTGGACCTTCGCGACCTACCGGGGCCACAACCACACCCTGGCGCGGGGCGTGCCGATGACCCCGGTGCTCGCCGAACTCATGGGTCGCTCCAACGGTCTGATGGCCGGTAAGGGGGGCTCGATGCACCTGACGAGTGTCGAGCACGGAATGATGGGCTCGTACGCCATCATCGGGGCTCACCTCGTCATCGCCTGCGGCGCCGCCTGGAGCGCGCAGTACCGGGGGACCGATCAAGTAGCCGTGTGTTTCTTCGGCGACGGAACCACCAACATCGGGGCCTTCCACGAAGCGCTCAACTTCGCCGCAATTTGGAAGCTGCCCGTCGTCTTCGTGTGTGAGAACAACCTCTACATGGAGTACACCCGTACGAGCGAGATTACGGCGGTGGAGCACCCGGCGGCGGACCGGGCCCGAGCGTACGGACTCGAGCCCATCATCGTGGACGGAAACGACGTGGACGCCGTCTTCGACGTCGCGACCACCGCCATCAACCGGGCCCGCGCCGGCGAGGGGCCCTCGATGATCGAGGCGAAGACCTATCGACACGGGGGACACTCCCGGGCCGATCCCGGGAAGTATCGGCCCGACGAGGAGGTGAAGGCGTGGCTCGCTCGCGACCCGATTCCGATGTACCACGCCCGTTTGCTCGCCGAGGGAGCGAGTGAGGAACAACTCGTGGCCATTCACCACGCGGTAATGGCCGAGGTGGACCAGGCGACCGAAGAGGCCAAGGCCGGCACTCCTCCGGGACCGGAGTTGTTGATGAAGGACGTGTGGGCGGACGGAGGATCCCAATGGCGCAACTGACATTTCGAGAGGCGATCGCCTACGGTCTCGCTCAAGAGATGAGACGGGACTCCTCGGTCGTGATGATCGGTGAGGATATCGGCGCGGCCGGAGGAGTCTTCAAGGGCACCGTCGGGCTCTTCGAGGAGTTCGGTCCGGTTCGAGTGCGCGACACTCCCATCTCCGAGCAGGCCATCCTCGGGGCGGCGATGGGCGCCGCGATGACGGGACTGCGACCCGTGGCCGAGATTATGTTCTCCGACTTCTTCGCCGTCTGTTGGGACATCGTGGCGAACGAGATTGCGAAGAGTCGCTACATGACCAACGGACAGGTCAGCTTCCCCTTGGTGATTCGTTCCGGTAACGGTGGGGGCCTCAGATTCGGGGCCCAACACTCCCAGAGCATTGAGAACTGGGCGATGATGATTCCGGGACTCAAAGTCGTCGTCCCGTCGAACGCTACGGACGTCGTGGGCCTCATGGCGGCCGCCATTCGCGACCCCGACCCGGTGATCTTCCTCGAAGCGAAGGCCCTCTACCCGACGAAGTCGGAGGTCCCCGACGGTGAGGTGGTCGACACTCTCGGTTCGGCGAAGGTCCTTCGATCGGGTCCCGACGCGACGTTGGTGGCCCTCGGGGCGATGGTGCCCCGAGCGAACGCCGCGGCGGCGGAACTCGCGGAACAGGGCATCGACTGCACCGTCGTGGATGTTCGCTCTCTCGTGCCCCTCGACACCCAGACCATTCTGCGCGAGGTGTCGGCTACGGGGCGCATGTTTACGGTGGAGGAGAACCCCCGTCTCTGTGGGTGGGGGGCCGAACTCTCGTCCATCGTGACGGAGGAGGCCTTCTACGACCTCGACGGTCCCATCGTAAGAATTACGACGCCCCACATCCCGCTTCCCGCCGCCGACGCCCTGGAGGACATGGCGATTCCGTCGGTGGAGCGCATCGTCGAGACGGTGGTGAAGTCACTCAATTCCTGAGAAGACGGAGAGCCTGTCGGGAGTGTCTCTCTGAGCGTCGCGTTAGCGTGGCGTGGTGGTTTTCCACCGATCCTCCCCCCGGACCGGCCTGCGCGCGCTCGTCGGAAGTTGTCTCACGCTCCTCGCGGGAGGAGCGTGGGCCGTCCTCTCGGCGACGACTTCCAGCCCTCCCGTTGGTGCGTCGTCGTCAGATCTCACGTATCCGGTCGGAGTCCCGAACGCCCAGGAGCCATCGGGAATGGCCCCACCGGCACCGAACGCCCTGGTGCGTCAGGGGTATCGAGTGTCGTACATTAACGACTTTCCGGGCTCGTCCCTTCCCGCCGGCTGGTTGCCCTTCACGGGGGTCCCCGGGGGAGATCCGGGCTCGCAGTTCGCCGCCTCCCACGTGGTGGTGACTAACGGAGAACTCCAACTACAGACCTGGCGGGACCCTCACTACAACGGAAACTGGGTGACGGGCGGCCTTTGTCAGTGTGATCTTCCCCACACCTACGGAGCGTTCTTTGTTCGTTCGCGCGTGACCGGTCCGGGTCCCACCATCGTCGAGCTGCTCTGGCCCATCGGTGACTCCTGGCCCCCCGAGGTGGACTTCAACGAGACGGGTGGGGGAGTGACGTCAATGACCGCTACCGTCCTCTTTCGCCCCGGGCACCAACACGACCAGCGGACCTTGGTCGTGAACGAGATGCAGTGGCACACCTACGGGGTGA
>JAGXAY010000145.1 GCA_018971385.1 Acidobacteriota bacterium
TGATATACGCCCTGCAAGAGAGCGAGCGCGATGGGATCTTCCAAGCGACGTTGGATGACGCGCTTCAGGGGACGAGCTCCGAAGGCTTCATCAAATCCTTCGCGCGCGAGAGCCGTCGCGCCGGCGTCACTGACGTCGAGAGCCAAATGGCGAGTGGCGAGTCGCTCGCGGAGTCGGCCGAGTTGAATACGAACAATGAGCGACAAATCGTCTTCATTGAGAGGTCGAAAGCGAACGATGTCATCAACTCGATTAATGAACTCCGGTCGAAAGAAGTCGAGTGGATCGCCCGGCAAGTTACTGGTCATGATCAAGATGACGTTGGTGAAGTCGACAGTCCGACCCTGTCCGTCGGTGAGGCGCCCGTCGTCGAGAACTTGGAGCAAAATGTTGAAGACGTCCGGATGGGCCTTTTCAATTTCATCCAAAAGCACCACGGCATAGGGTCGCCGACGAACCGCTTCGGTCAGTTGACCCCCCTCTTCGTACCCGACGTAGCCCGGAGGGGCGCCCACCAGTCGCGAGACGGAGAACTTCTCCATGTATTCACTCATATCGAGTCGCACCATGGCCCGTTCGTCGTCGAAGAGGAACTCCGCGAGCGCCCGAGCCAACTCGGTCTTTCCTACTCCCGTAGGACCGAGAAACATAAAAGATCCAATCGGCCGATGCGGATCGGCCAAGCCGGCCCGGGATCGACGAATGGCGTTCGCCACGGCCTGCACGGCGTCACTCTGACCCACGACGCGCTCGTGCAAGAGACTTTCCAGGCGCACTAGCTTGTCGACTTCTCCCTCGAGCAACTTGGTGACGGGCACTCCCGTCCAGCGACTCACGACGTCGGCCACGTCTTCCGCGTCGACCTCCTCCTTCAAAAAAGCTCCGTTGCGCTGGAGATCGGCTAGTTCTTCCGTCGCCGCGGCAATGGTTCGTTCCAGTTCGGGTAGCGTGCCGTAGCGCAGGGCCGCGGCGGCGGCGAGGTCACCCTGGCGCTCGAGACGTTCAGCCTCCGCTCGCTTGTCTTCCAGCTCCCCCTTGGCACTCTGGATTTTGGTGATGACACTCTTCTCCGCCTGCCACGCTGCGGCCAAGGCGTCCGAGTACTCCCGCAACTCGGCCAGTTCCTCGTCTAACTTCATCAACCGTTCCCGCGATGCGGCGTCGGTCTCGGGTTCGAGAGCCACCCTCTCGATGTCCAATTGGCGAATACGCCGAATAACGACATCGAGTTCCGTCGGCAACGAATCAATCTCTATTCTCAAGCGGCTCGCCGCTTCGTCAATCAAGTCGATGGCCTTGTCGGGGAGAAAGCGGTTCGTGATGTAGCGCTGCGACAGCGTCGCGGCCGCCACGAGCGCCGCGTCTTGAATTCGGACGCCGTGGTGAACTTCGTAGCGTTCTTTCAGTCCCCGCAAAATAGCGACCGTATCCTCGACCGAAGGTTCTCCCACGAACACCTGCTGGAATCGACGCTCCAGTGCGGCGTCCTTTTCGATGTACTGCCGGTACTCGTCCAGCGTGGTGGCGCCAATGAGTCGTAGTTCACCTCTCGCGAGGAGTGGCTTAATCATGTTCCCCGCGTCCATGGCACCTTCAGACGCTCCCGCCCCCACGATGGTGTGCAACTCGTCAATGAAAGTGACCACTTCACCCTCGGCGTCTTGAATCTCCTTCAAGACCGCCTTCAGGCGCTCTTCGAACTCGCCGCGGTACTTGGCTCCGGCAATCATGGACCCCAAATCGAGCGCTATCACACGGCGGTTACGCAGAGATTCGGGAACGTCTCCTTCCGCAACTCTCAGCGCCAAACCTTCGACGATGGCGGTCTTCCCTACGCCCGGCTCGCCGATTAACACTGGATTGTTCTTCGTTCGTCGAGACAAGACTTGAATAACGCGCCGAATCTCATCGTCACGCCCGATGACCGGATCGAGTCGACCCGATCTCGCGAGCGCCGTCAAATCCCGCCCGTACTTGTCGAGACTCGCGTACGTGGACTCGGGATTGTCCGTCGTCACCCGCGCTGAGCCTCGAATATCGCGAAGGGCGCTCAGCAGTACCTCACGAGTCGTGCCCAGAGACTCAGCAAAGGCCACGAGCAGGTGATCGACTGAGAGGTATTCGTCGGTCATCTCGGCACGCAGAGCGTCGGCCCTCTCCAGCCCCTCCCGCGTCTCTCGAGCCAGCCCCGGCTGACTGCCCCCCACCGACCTCGGTTCCCGAGCAATCGACTGAGCGAGGGTGCGTGCGAGCGCAGAGGGATCAAGACCGGCCGCGGCGAGGAGGGGGCGCGCCACTCCGGTCGCGTCGTTCAATAGAGCCGCGAGAAGGTGAGCCGGAACGATCTCGGGATTGCCCGCCGCCGCGGCTTGAGTCGTGGCGGACTGAAATGCTTCGCGGGTCTTCTGCGTCCAAAATTGGGGATCGATCGTCATGGGGTACCTCCTCTGGTTTGACGGTTCGAATCGAAGAACACGGCGAGGGTGTTAGTGACTGGCACGAGGTCGCGTCGATACCGTCGAGGGATGTCGAGGTGCGCGCGACGCAACTCGGTGCGCAGAGCTTCGGCTTCCTCGCGAGCGTCGCGCAACTGCGCCTCCAGGTCCA
>JAGXAY010000006.1 GCA_018971385.1 Acidobacteriota bacterium
GGCGCGCCGGCGCATTCGCGAGCTCGAGACCGAGGTCGAGATCCTGCGACGCGCGAACGAACTGCTCGGAAAGGACCTACGCCCAAAAGGGTCTACCCGGTGATCGACGTCCTCGTCGGCGCCGGGTTCCCCGTGAAGAAGTGCTGCGAGGTGCTGGGCGTGTCCAGTGCCGGCCATTACTGTCCGCGTACAGGCGAACGTGTCGCACCGCGTACGGGTGAACGTGTAGGTCGGCTATCGACCTATAGGCCCGGGGTGAGTGCCATCCTCCTTGGTGTCAGGACCAGCCGACAACCCTCTGTGTCAACCTCTAGTGAGACAGTCCGCACTGACGAATTAATCCACTAAGAGGGCGGAGAAGGACTTTCTCCAACGACCATATCCACACTCACTATTGACGACACCAACCTGCAGAATGGTGCGGTGAATGACCCCGAACCACCGAACCCCGTCTCTCTCTCTCTCTCTCTCGGGAGGAAGCCCGTGGTTGCACGGTTTCGCTGCGAGCAACTGCTGTCTATCAATACGTCACTAAGGAAAAATGAACGGTCTAGCTAATTACTTCTTCGCGACTGTCACTCACTGAGACGGCGCTTGGTACAGTGCGCCGTGACCCTTCGCGTGGCCGTTCTTCAGATGTCATCGGGACGAGACGTCCACGCCAATCAAGAGCAGTTCGACGACCTCGTCGAGCGAGCGGTCGGTGACGGGGCTCGTTACGTACAAAGTCCGGAGTACACGACCTACTACGGTCCCTCGAGTGGCTTCGCGGACGCGGCCGAGGATCTGGACGGCCCCTTTCTACGTCACGTCGCGGAGTTGGCTCAGGCCCACCGCATCACTATCCACGTCGGTTCACTGCTGACTCCCGGAGGTGGGGGTCGGTTTCGCAACACGTCCGTGGTGATCAGTCCAGCTGGTGAGCGAGTCGCCGTCTATCACAAGGTCCACTTATTCGACGTCGCCGCGCCGGGGATTGAGTTCAACGAATCGGCCCGCATCGAGCCCGGTACCACGCGCGTTAGCGCTCCCCTCGGGGAGTTCCACGTGGGTCTCGCCATCTGTTTCGACGTGCGTTTCCCGGAGCTCTTCCGATCCCTCGCCCTCGACGGCGTGACGCTGCAGGCACTTCCCGCCGCCTTTTCCGCAGCGACCGGTCCGGCGCACTGGGAAGTCCTCGTCCGTTCTCGCGCCATCGAGAATCAGGTGTACGTGGTGGCCGCCGCCCAGTGTGGGTCCCAGTCGGGCCCACCGACGCACGGGCACTCCTTCATCGTCGATCCGTGGGGAGAGATCCTCGCGGAGGGTGACGCCACGACGTCCGGAGTGCTGTGCGCCGACCTCAACGTGGAGGAGGTGCGTCGACGACGCTCCCAAATCGACTCGCTCGGGCTGCGTCGCCCCGACGCCTACGGAGGGAGTTAGAGAACTCCCGGTCCGGGCGACCACTTCACGACGCTCGAGGCCCACGTCATTCCCGCCCCGAATCCCGTCAAGAGGGCGTGAGCACCCTCGCGAATACGGCCCTCCTCCCGCGCGGCGTGGAAGGCCAGGGGGATAGAGGAGCTCGACGTGTTGCCGTAGCGGTCGAGGGTGACGACGGCTCGTTCCATGGGAATTCCCAAGCGCTCCACCACCGCTTGAATGATGCGAACGTTGGCCTGGTGGGGAATGACGAGGTCGATGTCTTCGGGCGTGAGCCCCGCCTCGGCGATGGCCTTTTCGGAGGAGTCCACGACGACCCGGACCGCTCGGCGAAAGACTTCGCGACCGTCCATCGTGAAGGTGCTTTCGTGTTCGCAGGCGAGAATGTCGGCGGAGGCCCCGTCCGTTCCGAGGACGAAGGAGAGCACGTCCGAACCAGCCTCGTCGTATTCGAGGATGGTGGCGCCGGCGCCGTCGCCGAAGAGTACCGCCGTGGAGCGATCCGTCCAGTCAGTCCACCGAGAGAGGTGCTCCGAACCGATGAGCATCACCCGACGGGTGCCCACTTCGGTGAGGCCCTGAGCGACGCGGAGTCCGTAGACGAAACCGGAACACGCGGCGTTGAGATCCATCGCGGGGCAGGTCATGCCGAGGTCGTCTTGAATCATGGCGGCCGTCGAGGGGGCGATGCGGTCGGCCGAGGTGGTGGCGAGAATCAGAAAGTCGATGTCGCCGGGTTCGAGACCAGCGTCGCGCAGGGCCGCTCGCCCGGCGTCGGCCCCGAGGCTCCTCGTCGTTCCGCCGATTCGCCGGGCCCTAATTCCGGTCCTCTCGGAGATCCATTCGTCGGACGTGTCGAGGGTGAGCGACAAATCATCGTTCGTCACAATTTTGTCCGGCAGGCCGATGCCCCAGCCGCGAAAACGGATTCCCATACGTACTCCTTCATCCCCCGTGACGTCACGTTAAGTCTAGGAGAGCGGGGATGAAACTCCGCGACCCCGCGGAATGAGGAGATTGGCGCGGATACGTGGAGGATTCCTCACTCCCGAGGAGCGGCCACCACCTGCAGTGAGCACCGGGCCACCGAAATCAGGCGGTCCTCTCCGTCGCGTAGTTCAATTCCCCACACTTGAACGGTGCGACCCTGACGAAACGGGGTTGCGACGGCTCGAAGCGTCCCCTCGGTCACGGCGCGCAGGTGAGAGATATTGAGTTCGGTCCCGACGCAGACGGAGTCCGGTGCTACCGAGATGGTCGCCCCGAGGGACGCGGCGCCCTCGGCGAGCAGAGCGGAGACACCACCGTGGAGCAGTCCGAAGGGTTGGTGAACTCGACTCGTCACGTCGATTTCCAAGACGACGCGGGTTCCGGAGAGCTCGAGTGTGCGCACGCCGAGGACGTCGTGCACCGTCTCGCGATCGGGAATAAAGGGATGGCCACTCATAGTGGGGGAGTTTAGGGACCTAACGTGAAGTACATGAATCGTCCCATTGACCTGCGCTCCGACACCGTGACCCGCCCTTCTCCCGCGATGCGGCGCGCGATGGCGGAGGCGGAGGTGGGAGACGACGGGTTCGGCGATGACCCCACCGTTCACCTTCTCGAGGAGCGCGTCGCCGACCTTCTCGGTCAAGAAGCCGCCCTCTTCGTCCCCTCCGGCGTGATGGGTAACCAGATTGCGGTGCGAGTCCTGACGACGCCGGGTGACCTCATCCTGGCGGGTCGCTCCCAGCACCTCGTGAGTTTCGAGATGGGTGCTTCGGCGCGCAACTCGTCGGTCCAGTTCGCGCTCGTCGACGACACCGACGGTCGACTCGATCGGCGTCAGATGGCGGACTACCTCGACGCGGAGGAGGATCACCAACCGCACATCGGACTGATCGCCCTCGAGAACTCCCACATGCCCTCGGGCGGGACTCCCCAGGGTCCCGACGAACTGGCGGCGGCCCTTGCTCTCGCGGCGGGACGTCCCGTTCACCTCGACGGCGCGCGTCTCTTCAACGCCGCCGTGGCACTCTTTCTCGAGCCCCGAGAGCTCACCCGCGGAGTAAGCACGGTGATGGTCTGTCTCTCGAAGGGTTTGGGGGCCCCCGTGGGGTCGCTCCTCGCCGGATCGCGGGAGTTGATGACGTCCGCTCTCGTGGAGCGCAAGCGCCTCGGTGGCGCGATGCGTCAGGTGGGCGTCCTCGCCGCCGCCGGATTGGTGGCGCTCGACGAGGGAATGAGTCGTCTCGCTGAGGATCACCGGCGGGCTCGTCGACTCGCCGAGGTCGTGGCGGAGACCTTCCCGGACTCGGGTTACGACCCGACGACCTGTCGCACCAATATCGTCGCCTTCGACCACCCTCGCGCCCGAGACCTCGTCGAAAGATGGGTGCAGGTGGGTCTCCTCGCCGGGACGGTCGCCCCGCGCCGGGTCCGGCTGGTCACCCACGGGGACGTGGGGGATGAGGAGATTGAGGCGGCGGCCTCCATCATGAGTTCCACCCGGCTCTAGATTTCCTCGCCGTCACCCATTCGCCCCGTGGAGAACACCGGTCCACGGGTAGCCTGGAGGCGTTATGGCCGAGTTTCTTCACCTCTCTACGTTCTTACGTCGACCCATCGTCGACCAGGACGGTGAACGACTCGGTCGCGTTCAGGACTTGGTCGCGCGTCTCGGGGACGACTCCCACCCGCCGATTGTGGGGGCCGTCGTTCGCATCGAGGGTCGAGACGTTTTCGTCCCCGTGCGCAAAATCGGAGGATGGTCCTCCGGTCGTATGACCTTTGAGGGAAAGCGCGTCGACCTCCGTCGATTTGAGCGCCGCCCCGGGGAGATACTCCTCGCCCAGGACCTCTTGTCGCGCAACCTCATCAACTTGGTGCGGGGTCGCTTGATGGTGGCCCACGAGATTGAGATCGCCGAGATGAACGGTCGCTGGGAGGTGGTGGGAGTAGGGCCCGGCCGCCGGTCCTTCTTTGGCGGGACGTCGCGCTCCGGGGGCGTGGTCGACTTCGGATCGATACTGCCCTTCGTCTCCCACGTCCCGAGTGCGCGACTGCGGATTCCCTACCGCAAGTTGGCGAAGTTGCACCCGGCCCAGATCGCCGACTTGGTGGAACAGGCCAGTCACGAGGAGGGCGAAGAGATTATCGAGGCGGTCGGTCTCGACCGCGAACTCGAGGCCGACGTTTTCGAAGAACTCGACACCGAGCACCAGTTGGAGTTTCTCGAGGCGCGCTCGGACTCTGAGGCGGCCCGCTTGCTGTCGCGGATGGAACCCGACAACGCCGCCGACCTCATCACCGAAATCGACCAGGAACGTCGGCTCAACGTTCTCGAGAACCTCCCGAGCGAACAGCAGTCCAAGGTGCGCCAGCTCTTGAGTTACAACGCCGATACGGCGGGTGGGCTCATGAACACCGACTTCGTGACCGCTCCGCGGGACGCGAGCGTGGGTGACGTCCTCGACATCGTGCGCTCCTCGAGCGTGCCGGCCGAGTCGCTCTACGCCGTGTTCTTGTTGGGCGAGGGCGAGGAACCGGTGGCGACCGTGGCCCTCGGTGCCCTGGTGAAGTCCCGGGACTCCGAGCGGGCCCTCGACCTCGCGCGGACCCCCTTCAGTCACGTGCACCCCCAGTGGGACGTCCACCGTGTGGCGAGCACCATGAGTGACTACAACCTTCTTCTTGTTCCCGTTCTCGACGACGACCACGGTCGTCTTCTCGGGGTCATCACCGTCGACGATCTGCTGGAAGAGCTGCTTCCCCAGGGCTGGCGTCGAGAGTTCGGCATGACCTCGGTGGAGGAGTAGTCGTGACGACGTGGCGCGTTCTAAGGGGGTCGCACTGAAACCCCCGAGTAGCCCCCAGACCTTCACCGCCGTACCCCACCGCCGGGTTCGCTCGTCCTGAGCGTCTCTCGGGGTGGGTTCACCCCGACGAGACGCAGAAAGGAGAGAGCGTGAGCCCCGAGCAAATCAAGGGCGCCTTCGGGACCATCTCGAGCCACGACACTGGCACTCGCCAGGGGGTTCGCGCACGTCTGCTCACGCTGCTCGCCATTATTGGGCCCGGTCTCATTGTGATGGTGGGTGACAACGATGCTGGGGGAGTCTCCACCTACGCCCAAGCCGGACAGGACTACGGCTACACCCTCCTGTGGACGTTGCCTCTCCTCGTGCCGGTCCTCATCATCGTGCAGGAGATGGTGGTTCGACTGGGTGCGGTGACCGGCGTCGGACACGGACGACTTATCCGCGAGCGCTTCGGACGCTACTGGGGCAATCTCTCCATCTTTTCCATCCTCGTTCTCAATTTTTTGATCATCATCACTGAGTTCATCGGGATCTCCCTCTCGATGGAGTACTTCGGGGTCTCCTCCCTCGTGTCGGTGCCCGTCGCCATCACGTTGCTCTTCGCCATCTCGGCCACCGGATCCTTCCGGCGTTGGGAGCGGTTCATGATGCTCTTCGTCGCGGTGAACTTCCTCGTCGTCCCACTGCTTCTCGTGAGTCATCCCCACGCCGGGTCGGTGGTCACTCACCTCGTCGTCCCCGGCATTCGGGGTGGCGCCAACTCCTCGGCCGTGCTGCTCATCATCTCCATCATCGGAACGACGGTGGCTCCGTGGCAGCTCTTCTTCCAGGAGTCCAACATCGTGGATAAGAAGATCACGCCACGCTGGATTAACTACGAACGAGCCGACACCATCATCGGTTCCTTTATCGTCGTCATCGGGGCCACCGTTCTCGTGGTGGCGTCGGCGGCTCTCTCGTCGCGGGGAACGACCTCCTCCTTCACCTCGACCCTGGCGCTCGCTCACCAGCTCCAGCACGTGCTCGGACACGGGGCGGGAGCGTTCTTTGCTCTTATTCTCCTCAACGCCTCCATTATCGGGGCGGCCGCCGTCACCCTCGCGAGCTCCTACGCCATCTCCGATCTCTCCAGCACCCACCAGGGACTGAACGCTCGCTTCTCCGAGGCCCGGGGCTTCTACCTGGGCTTCCTCGCCCTCCTTATCGTCGCCGGATCGGTGGCGGTGATTCCCCACGCCCCCCTCGGGCTCATCACTCTCGCGGTGCAGGCCATCAGCGGATTGATGCTGCCCTTCACCACCATCATCGTGCTCCTGCTGTGCAACGACCGGGCCATCATGGGGCCCTGGGTCAACCCCCGGTGGTTGAATGCCGTCGCGACCATCGTGATCACCGCTCTCGTCGCTCTGTCGGTGGGACTGATGACCTCGACTCTCTTCTCCTCGCTCAACGTGGTCGCACTTCTACGCTGGCTCTTCGCGGTGGCGGGGGTTGGCCTCGCCGTCGGTATTCCCGTGGGGTGGCGGTACTGGCCAGCGCGCGTCACCATCGACGGTGACCGCCGGGACTGGCGTACTCCGCGACTCACCCTCCTCGAGCCGCTGCCGCCGTCGCGGTTTCGCTGGTGGCTGATGAGGATTCAGAGCGTGTACCTCGGGGTCGCGGGGGTTCTCCTGGTCGTGCGTATCGTTCAACTAGCGACCGCCTAACCTCTCACAGCGTGAAGTCACCCACCATTCTGTGCGTCCACGCGCACCCCGACGACGAAGCGCTCTTCACCGCGGGCGCCTCGTCCTACTACGCGGACGAGGGTCATCGCCTGGTCCTCGTAACCTGCACGTACGGACAACTCGGGATCGATGGTGCGGGTCGGGCGGGGAACATCGAGGGCCACGACGACCTCGACACCCGGGCGAATCGCGCCGGTGAGCTCCAGCGAGCGGGAGCCCTCTGCGGGTTCGAGCGCCAGGTCAGCCTCGGCTACCGGGACTCCGGTATGGCGGGGTGGGCTAGCCACGCTCACCAGGACGCCTTCGTCAACGTGGACGTCGAACGAGCGGCCCGTCAGCTCGCGGCCATCATCGACGCCGAGGAGGCTGCCGTCGTCATTACCTACGACGAGAACGGCTTTTACGGACACCCCGATCACGTGAGTGCCCACCGGGTCACTCGGCGAGCGGTGGAACTCTCCGCGAGTGCTGAGCGACTCTTCTACCCCGTCATCCCTCGCCGCGTGCTCGCCGAGTTCGTGGAGCGCGCTCGCGCGGCGCACCTCTCGATGCCGGCCTGGGTCACCGACGCCACGCTCGACACCGAGGACGATGACGTCGCCGTGGCCCTCGACGTGAGGCACCGCGCGTCGCTAAAGCAACGAGCCATCGCCCTGCACGCCACGCAGATCGACAACGCCGACCTCGTGACGATGTCGGCCGATCTCTTCGAACTACTCTTCGGCGTGGAGTACTACCGCTTAGGGTGGAGCCGCGCCGCGGCGAGCCCCCTTTCTAACCTCGTGGAGGGACTGTCGTGAGTTTGACCTTTCTTGCCGTGCACGCGCACCCCGACGACGAAGCGTCCTCGAGTGGGGGAGTACTGGCCCAACTCTCCGACGAGGGCGTGCGCACCATCGTGGTGACCTGCACGAACGGTGAGTGTGGAGACGACCCCCGGGGTGTGAAGCCCCTCGACGACTCCCACGACGGCGAGTCGGTGGCGGCGCTGCGGGCGGAGGAACTCGACCGAGCCGTCGAAATTCTCGGCGTCTCGCGCCTCGAGCGATTCGGGTATCGAGACTCCGGCATGATGGGTTGGCCCCAGAACGACGATCCGCGATGCTTCTGGCGCTGTGACGTCGCGGCGGCGGCGGAGCGTCTGGCCGACATTGTTCGCGAGGAGCGGCCCCAGGTCATCATGACCTACAACGAGTACGGCTTCTACGGACACCCCGATCACATCATGGCGAACACGGTGACTCGCGCGATGCTCGAGCTCATCGACTACGAGCCCACTCTCGTCTACAACGCCATTCCCTCCTCGGTGATGGCGCTGTTCCGGGAACGCTGGGCCGCCGAAGACGCTCGCCGTCGCGAGGAGGCCCTCGCCCGCGGGGAAGAACCCGAGCCCGTGAGCGAGGACGAGGACCGAGATCTCTCCACCCCCGACGACCTCGTCGACGTCGCGGTCGACGTCTCGGCCGTCACCCACCGCAAGCGCGCCGCGTTGCTCGCCCACGCCTCTCAGCTCGGTGACTCCTTCTTCGGAACGATGAGCGAGGAGGAGTTCCGTCAGGCGATGGGTACGGAGTGGTTCGTCCGGGCGACGAACCCGCTCGGACTCACCGGCCCGAGTCGCGATCTCTTCGCGGGGTACCGCTAGGACGTCTCGGATCTCTCGAGGACGCGCTGCGCCGCGAGGGCGTAGCGTCGACGGGACGCTTCGTCGAGGGGCCCACTCGGGTGCAGACTCTCGCGTACCAACGGCCACTCCGGGGGATCCGCGAGTCCGGACCACGCCCACGCCGCTTGTCGTGCGGCGCCCCGAGTCACGTACTCTCCGGGGGCCACGACATCCACTCGCCGACCCCACACCGTGGCGGCGATCGTCGATATCGCGCGCGAGCGTGTTCCCCCGCCCACCATGACGCAGTGTTCGACGGGAATGCTCAACGCGTCGAAGGCGTCGAACCCCGCGGCCACCCCCCGGAGCACTCCCTCGACCGCGGCTCGAGCGAGGTTGTCGCGGGTGAAGGAGTCGAGAGTCAGGCCGGCGAGCGAGCCGGTCGCGAAGGGCCGATTGGGCGTTCGTTCACCCTCGAAGTAGGGAACGAGAGTGAGTCCTCGCGCCCCCGGAGGTGCCTCGAGGGCGAGTCGACTGAGTTCGTCGTGGTCGACTCCGAGAACGCGCGCCGTGTGGTCGAGAACGCGAGCGGCGTTGAGAGTACAGACCAGGGGCAAGTACTCCCCGGTGAGGTCCGCAAAGCCCGCGACCGCCCCCGTTTCGTCGAGGGGCATGGACGATGCGCGGCGCATGACGACCCCGGACGTACCGAGGGAGACCACCGTGGCGTGAGCGTCCCCGAGGCCCAAGTGGGCCGCGGCGTTGTCACCGGCCCCGACACCGAGTACGAGATCCCCTGGTCCCGACACCGCGTCGCGAGGACCCAAGACTCGCGGTAGGTGGACCTCTCGACCAAAGGCCCGTCGCAGGAGATCCAGGCGGTATTCGTCGGACCGGGGATCGAAGTACCCTGTTCCCGACGCATCGGAGCGATCGGTGGTGAGCTCCGTGATGTCGGAGGAACCGCGCAGGCGCCACATTAACCAGTCGTGGGGAAGACAGAAGGCGGCGACGCGCGAGGCGTGGTGAGGTTCGTGCTCGGCGAGCCAGCGCGCCTTACTGATAGTGAAGGACGCGACGGGTACGACCCCCACCTCCCTTGCCCAAACAGAGGAGGAGAGTTCTCGCGCGAGGTCCGCGGCGGCCGCGGCGGCGCGAGTGTCGTTCCACACCAGGGCCGGACGAACGACCCGGCCATCCTCATCGAGTGCGATGAGCCCGTGCTGCTGGGCGGCCACGGAGAGAGCGACGACGTCGGAGAGCCCCCCAACGTCGTCGAGTCCCAGCTGGAGGGCCGCCCACCACTCCTCGGGATCGACGTCGATGCCCGGGAGGTGGGCCCGACGGGCCTCTCGAACCAGGGCGCCCGTCTCGAGGTCGTAGACCGAAACCTTGACCGATTGGGTGGAGGAGTCCACACCGGCGACGAGTGGGGGAGTCACTGAAGTGAGATTAGGTCCTTCACATTTCTGGTGACGATTTTGTGAGAAGTACTTGACCGACGCTCAACACCTGGCTATGGTGAAACCGGTTTCAAAAGTAACCGGTTACAAATGGAACCGGTTACAGGGGGGATTTGAACGGAATGGCCGAACAGGCGCCGACGATCTACGACGTGGCGGAGCGGGCGGGGGTGTCCGTGGCGACCGTCTCGCGCGCTCTGAACGACGTCGAGTCGCTGCGTGCCGTCACGCGGGACAAGGTCATGCGGGCCATGGCGGAACTCGACTTCGTCCCCAACAATGTTGCGCGAGGGCTCTCGCGAGGAAAGAACTGGGTCCTCGGTCTGGCCTTCATGCACTCTCCGGTTCGGGCCAACGAGGCCGAGGTCGAAGCGGACTCCCTCCTCTACACCGACATCATCATTCGAGGAGTGGAAGCGGAGGCGGCGCGCCACGGATACTCACTCCTGCTCTGCAGTGCCGGAGAAGAGCACCCCGACGGCATCGCGCCGCTCAGAAACCTCACGCAGTCGGTGGACGGCTGGATCGTTCTTGACCGGGTCTTGAGTGCCGACGAGGTCCCGGAAATCTCCCGGCGTACGCCCCTGGTCTTGATGGCCGGCGCCGGTGAGTCGGACTCCGCCTATACGGTACGCGTGGATAATGAAGGGGGCATCTCCTCTCTCGTGACTCACCTCGTCGAGGTCCACGGTGCGCGTCGATTCGGGTACATGAGCGGACTGAACGAATCGCCCGACAACGTCGCGCGCCTGCGCGCTCTGCGGGACAGTGCTCGTCGTCACGGTGTCTCGGTGGACGACGCGGACATCATCTCCTGCGACTGGACCTCCGGGGGAGCTGAAGTCCAGACTGCTCGGTGGCTCGATCGCCGGGTGGATCTTCCCGACGTGCTCGTGTGCGCAAACGACCAGATGGCGATCGGCGCCATCCACGCCATGGGGGCGAAGGGCCTCAAAGTCCCGCGGGACATTGCGGTGACGGGATTCGACGACATTCCGATTGCGCGGTACCTGACCCCCGCGCTCACCACGGTTCGCCAGAGTTCCTCGGCGATGGGAGCGGAGGCCGTCGACGTATTACTCGCCGCCATGGCGGGTGAGCCGGTCGCCAACACCACCACGCTCGCGTCGCGCCTCCAGGTACGCCACTCCTGCGGGTGTCGCGGTGAGTTGGACGAGGTCGCCTCGTGAGAGTTCTGCTTCGCCGATTCGGTGTCTACCTCTTGACGGCGTGGGTGGCCATCACCGCCAACTTCTTCTTGCCCCGCTTGATGCCGGGTAATCCCATCGCTTCGCTCATCGGAAAGTTGACGGGTCAGGTCACCCCCCAAGAAGTGCGCTCCATCCAACTTCAGTTCGGTGTGGGTTTGCACTCCAGTATCTGGCAGCAGTACTGGACCTACTGGGTGAATCTCTTCCACGGACAACTCGGCACCTCGATTACCCTCTCGGCCTCCGTGTCGAGCGTTCTCTCCTCCCAGATTTACTGGACGCTCGGCCTCATTGGAGTGGCCACGGTGTTGAGCTTCGCCCTCGGTACCGCCCTCGGGGCCATTCTCGGCTGGACGAGGGGATCGCGAACTGACTCCCTGATTCCGATTGCCACGTTCTTTCAGGCGACTCCGTACTTCTTTCTCGGATCGGTGATGGTGTTGGTGTTCGCGAACAACCTTCACTGGTTCCCCGACCTTGGCGCTTACGACCCCAATGCGACTCCCGGGTGGAACTGGGGATTTATTGCCAGCCTCTTTCGCTACGCCCAACTCCCAGTGATTTCGATTCTCTTGTCCTCGATGGCCGGGTGGATGCTCGGAATGCGCAACATGATGGTGACTGTCATCGGTGAGGACTTCGTGTTGATGGCCGTCGCGAAGGGACTTCCTCGCCGTCGGGTGATCTGGCACGCCGCCCGCAACGCCGTTCTGCCGAGCGTCGCCAACTTCGCACTCGCCATCGGTCTCCTCGTGTCCGGTGCGCTTCTCGTCGAACTGGTCTTTAACTATCCGGGGGTCGGAAACCTGCTACTCAACGCCACGCTCAACGAGGACTACCCCCTTCTTCAGGGAATCTTTCTCGTGATCACCTTGACGGTACTGGGGGCGAACTTGATCGCGGACGTCCTCTACTACTGGCTTGATCCTCGCACTCGTACACCGGTGGCCCAATGAAACGCCTCGCCCTTCCTCGATCCCCGAAGGTCATTGCTGGCGTGATCATTCTCGGGTTCTTCCTCGTCCTCATGGTGATTGGGCCCTACATCGAGCCCTACAACCCTTCCTCACCACTTTTTCTCCAGAATCTTCCCCCCTCGTCGGCCCACTGGCTCGGGACGACGGAACTCGGACAAGACGTCTTCTCTCAGCTACTGGACGGCGCCCGCGCCACCATGGTGGTGGGTCTCGTCGCGGGCCTCGTGGCCACCGTGCTCTCCATAGTGGTGGGAGTCTCTGCGGGTTACCTCGGGGGTAAGACCGACGACACGCTGTCCCTCGCGTCGAACGTATTCTTGGCCCTCCCGGGTCTTCCGCTTCTCATCGTGATCGACAGTTATCTACCGGTGGCGAATCGGTCCAATCCCTTCGTTATCGGGGGAGTCATCGCCCTCACTGGCTGGGCGTGGGGTGCGCGCGTCCTGCGGGCCCAAACCCTGTCACTACGCAACCGTGATTTCGTCGAGGCGTCGCGCATCATCGGAGAGAAGCGGTGGCGAATCATGGCCGTGGAGATCGCTCCCAATCTCCTGCCGATTCTGGCCTCCTCACTTCTCTTTACCGTTCTCTACTCCATCGGGGCCTACACATCCTTGGCCTACCTCGGTCTCACCAATACGGCCGTGTGGAACTGGGGCACGATGATGTACTGGGCTCAGGCAAACAACGCCCTTCTTGCGAACCAGTGGTACTGGTTCGTACCCCCGGGTATCTGCATCGCCCTGGTGGGTACCAGTTTGGCGCTACTGAACTTCGGAATTGACGAGTTCATCAACCCCCGCCTGCGAGCGGCTGGAGTTCGCGTGCGGGGGCCGCGTCGCGCCCGCGCTCGCCGCCCGCGTTTGGGAATGACGCCAGTGGTGCGAGAAACGGGAGCAACCTCGTGAGTGAGTCAGTTCTGCGCGTCGAGAACTTCAGTGTGGACTACGGGGTCGGCGAGAGAGCCGTCCGTGCCGTGACTGACGTCACCTTCTCTCTCGGTCGTTCGGAAGTGCTGGGGATTGCGGGTGAGTCCGGTTCCGGCAAGTCCACCCTCGTCTACGGGTTGACTCGTCTACTGCGCGCTCCCGGGGTGATTCGCTCCGGCAAGGCGATACTTCGCGTCGGGGAGGACTCTGCTCGTCGTGACATCGACCTTCTGGAAGCGAGTGAACGAGATCTGCGTTCTCTGAGGTGGCGTCACGTGTCGGTCGTTTTGCAGAGCGCCTTAAGCGCCCTCGACCCGGTGCGCCGCATCGGCAAGGAGTTTGACGAGGTTCTGCGCTACCACGGTCAGGGAAAGTCGCGGGCCGAGCGTCGTAGCCGGGCCGAGGAGTTGGTCACCATGGTCGGACTCAAGACGGACCGCCTCGATCGATTCCCTCACGAACTGTCGGGTGGTCAGCGTCAACGGGTGATGATTGCGTTGGCTCTCGCTCTTAATCCCGACCTCGTGATCATGGACGAGCCCACGACGGCACTGGACGTTGTCACACAACGCGAGATCATCGACGAGTTGCGTGAACTGCGCGAGCGGCTCGGATTCGCCATGATTTTCATTACCCACGACCTCTCTCTTCTCGTGGAGTTGGCCGATCAAATCATGGTGATGTACGCCGGGCGAGTTGTTGAACGAGCCGACTCGGCCGATCTCTACTCCATTCCGCGCCATCCCTACACCGTGGGCCTGATGAACTCCTTCCCTCCGCTGACCGGTGAGATTGTGCCGATGACGGGAATTCCCGGGTCCCCTCCCTCCCTCTCGGCTCTTCCCCGGGGGTGCGCCTTTGCGCCACGGTGCCCGCTGGCGTCTGATCGCTGTCTCAACGAGACTCCGCCACTTCTTGTCGAGGAGTCCCGATCCCTCGCCTGCTTTAACAGTTCATCCTCCGTGCGCGAGCGTTTGGTGATTTCCTCGTGAGTACCGCCCCCCTGCTCGAAGCTCGTGGTCTGAGCAAGATCTTCTCGGTGAAGCCCCAGGGCCGGGCTTTCGCCCGCCGCCGCCCGTTTCGGGCAGTGGATGACGTGAGCGTCTCCCTGGGGGCTGGTCGAGTGACAGCGGTCGTGGGCGAGTCGGGATCGGGCAAGTCCGTGCTGGCTCGAATGCTCGCGCGCACGGTGGAACCGAGCGAGGGAGAGCTCTTCGTCGAAGGCGCGAAGATTGACCCCCGAGAGCGTCGCGACCTCGCCTACACGGCGGCGGTGCAGCTCGTCCTCCAGGACCCCTTCGCCTCAATTAATCCGGTGCATCCCATTCGCCACGTTCTTGAGCGTCCCTTGAAGATTCACGGAAACGAACCGAGTCTCGTCCCCGGACTCGCGAAGGAACTCCTCGAGCGAGTCGCGTTGACTCCGGGAGAAAGTTACCTGGATCGCTTTCCCCACGAGCTCTCGGGTGGACAGCTCCAACGAGTCTCCATTGCGCGCGCCCTCAGTGTTCGCCCGAAGGTCCTTCTCGCCGATGAGCCCATCTCCATGTTGGACGTCTCGGTACGACTTGGGGTTCTCAACCTGCTGCGCGACCTCTGCGACAACGAGCAGTTAGCTGTTCTCTACATCACCCACGACATTGCCTCGGCCCGTTACATCGCGGACGACGTGCTCGTGATGTACGCCGGTCAGGTTGTGGAGAGCGCCAACGGGACCACCGTCGTGGACCGTCCTCGTCACCCCTACACCCAACTACTCGTCTCTTCGGTCCCCGACCCGGGGCAGGGAGACCGCCCCCGCATGCAGGCTCCGTCGGCGACGGCCTTTCCGGAGGTGGGGTGCCGATTCGCTCCGCGCTGTCCGCTCGCTAACGAGCAATGCCGCGCGGAGGTACCGACTCTGGTGGAGGTGGAACCCTCCCACCACGTTCGATGTTGGCGAGTGGAGGAAGCATCGGTCCTCCTCACGTCGCGAGACTCGCAGAAAGGAGGGGGGGAGACTACGTAGGTCGCCTCGCGCGACCCGGGAGGAGTGCCTAGTCGGCTCTCGCTCCCATTTCTGACCCGCACGGTCACAACGACAACGTCGGCGATCGCCGACTAGACAACCAAAGGATAGTTATGTTCAAGAAAGCAGTGATGCTGGGCACCGCCCTCGCGACTTTGTCGCTCGGGGCGATTGCCGTCGCGGGCGCGGGAGCGTCCGCACCACGCATCGCCAACTCCACGGTCTTGACCGAGGAGAGCAACACCGGGGTGACCTTCACCGACAACTTCAACCCACTCGATTCGAACTCGGTGGCGACGCAGATGAACATGCGTTCGCTCACCTACGAGCCGTTGTTCGAGTTCGACACGCTGAAGGCGGGAGTGCAGTACCCGTGGCTCGCCACGGCGTACGCCTTCTCCAACGGAGGAAAGACCCTCACCTTCACCATCCGCAAGGGCGTGATGTGGAGTGACGGCACCGCCTTCACTCCGGCTGACGTGGCCTACACCTTTAACCTGGCCAACAAGGTTCCGGCGGCCAACGTGGGTGGACTTCCCGCGCTGACCTCGCCGGCGAAGGTGGTCGGGGACACCGTGGTGTTGAACTACGCCGCACCGGAGTACTCCGACATCTACTCCATCGCGGGCACTCTCATCGTGCCCGAGCACCTGTGGAGCAAGGTCAAGAGCCCGGCGACCGCGACCATCACCAACCCGGTGGGTACCGGTCCGATGGTGCTGAAGAGTTACTCCAGCTCCCTCATCAAGTACGTGGCTAACCCCCACTACTGGAAGGGCAAGGAGTACGTGACCGGTGTCAACGTGCCGAGCTACTCCTCGAACGCGGCGGCCACGACGGCTCTCGTGAACGGTCAGCTCGACTGGGCGGGTAACGACATCGCCAACATCAACGCGGTGTTCGTATCGAAGAACCCGTCGACCAACCACTACTACTTCGCCCCGGGCAACACGGCGTCGTTGATTTTCAACACGACCTACGGCCAGCTGAAGTACGCGGTGGTTCGTCAGGCCATCTCCATGGGTATTAACCGCACCATTCTCGCCCAAGACGGTGAGAGCGGTTACTCCAAGCCGGTGACCTCCACGAGCGGTCTTCTCCCGAGCCAGCAGTCGTACATGCCGGCCGGCTACGCGAACAACATCAACCCCGCGGGCGACAGCCCGGCGGTGGTGGGGGCGTTCCTCGAGAAGCACGGTTACAAGTTGGACTCGAACGGCTACTACGCCCTCGGTGGCAACGTGGCGAACGAGATCAGCTTCAACGTGGAAGACCCGACGGCTTACTCGGACTACTACGCCGACGACCAGCTCATCTCCAACGCCCTGAAGGCTGACCACATCAACGCCACGGTGGATGGTGTCGCCGCGAGCCAGTGGTACACCGACCTCTCGAAGGGTTCCTTCCAGAGCGTCGTGCACTGGGGTTCGGGTGGAGTGAGCCCGCTGACGCAGTACCAGGGCTGGTTGGACTACACCGGTAACCACGCGGGAACGCCGTCGACCTCCGGTGACTTCGGACTGTTCAAGTCCAACGTCGCCGAGAGCCTCATCGGTAGCCTCGAGCGGACCAACCCGTCCAACACGGCGGCCGTGAAGGGTGCGGTCCTCGGTTTGGCGAAGATCATGACGACCCAGGTGCCCGTGGCCCCGCTGTTCTACGGCCCGGACTGGAACGTCTTCTCCACCAAGCGCTTCACCGGCTTCGTGACGGCGTCGAACCAGTACTCCATGCCGAGTCCTAACGACCCGTACCTGCCGCTCATCCTGTCCCACCTGACCAAGGCCTAAGGCCCGGTCAGTTCACGGCAGCCCCGTCCCGCGCCCCCGTCTACTTCCCCAGCGGGGGCGCGGGACGGACCGTCACAGTATTTCGAACGAAAGAACTCCTATGAACTCCGACTCTCCCTACTCCCCGGGGGGATTCCCAGCGGACTTTCTCTGGGGCACCGCGACGGCGGCGTACCAGATCGAGGGCGTCGGTGAACCCGGCGGCCGCGGCACCTGCATCTGGGATACCTTTTCTCGCACCGGCGGGGTCCTCAACCACGACAACGGTGACGTGGCGTGTGATCACTTCCACCGTCTCGACGAGGACCTCGACCTCCTCCAGCGACTCGGCGTCAGTGCCTACCGCTTCTCTCTGTCGTGGTCACGTATTCAGCCCGACGGCGAGGGCGAGCTCAACGTGTCCGGCCTTGATTTCTATCGGCGCGTGGTCGCCGGTCTGCACGAGCGCGACATCATTCCGCTCGCCACGCTCTATCACTGGGACCTTCCCCAGGCCCTGGAGGATCGGGGGGGATGGAGCTCCCGGGAGGTCGCCGAGCGTTACGCCGATTACGTCGATCTCGTCGCCGCGCCTCTCGTCGCCGAGGGTGTCGACAAGTGGATTACCATCAACGAACCGTGGTGTGTCTCCTGGCTCGGGTACGGAGCCGGCATTCACGCGCCGGGACACCACGACGTGGGTCGCGCCGTCGCGGCCAACCACCACGTTCTTCTCGCGCACGGACTCGGTGTGGACGTCCTGCGCGCGGCCGGAGCACCGGAGGTCGGCATCACTCTGAACTTGAGTGTCTTCACTCCCGCCACCGACGACCCCGCCGACGTCGCCGCGGCCGCTCGGGCTCGGGGAAACCTCAACGGGCTCTTCCTCGACCCGGTGCTACGGGGCTCTTATCCCGCCGACATGGTGGAGCACTACGCCGGACGCAGTCCCGGATTTGACGTGGTGCAGTCGGGGGACCTGGAGATTATCTCTCGCCCGCTCGACTTTCTCGGGGTGAACTACTACTCGGCGAACGTTATCTGTGACCCGGCGCGCATCGGAGAGGTGCGAGCCCTCGGTTACAACGCCGGACCGCCCTCGACCAATCCCTTCGACGTGGACTTGGCGGCGGTGGCCGTCGGTGCACCGACGGATCAAACGACGTTGATGGGCTGGCCCGTTCAGCCGGTCGGACTCACCGACCTCCTCGTGAGTCTCCGTGATGAGTACACCGATCTGCCCATTCTCATCACGGAGAACGGTGCGGCCTACGCCGACTACGTCGATCCGAGCGGAAAGGTTCACGACGTGGAGCGGGTGGCCTACATCGACCAGCACCTCGTCGCCGTACGCGACGCCATCGCGAAGGGCGTCAACGTGAAGGGATACTTCCTCTGGAGCCTCCTCGACAACTTCGAGTGGGCCCTCGGCTACTCCCGGCGCTTCGGCATCGTGTGGGTGGACTACCCCACGGGAAACCGGGTCCCGAAGGACTCCTACGAGCGCTACCGCGAGGTCATCGCCTCGAAGGGAGCACTGCTGTAGGAACTCGGCCCCCCGGCGTCGCCGGGGGGCCGCTACTCCTAGTACCGGTAGGTGTCGGGCTTGTACGGGCCTTCGACGGACACCCCGATGTACTCGGCCTGGCCCTTCGAGAGCTCCGTCAATTTGACGCCGAGGGCGTCGAGGTGCAGGCGGGCGACCTTCTCGTCGAGGGCCTTCGGCAGCACGTAGACCTTGCGCTCGTACTCGGCGTGGCGAGTGAAGAGCTCGATCTGGGCCATTGTCTGGTTGGTGAAGGAGTTGGACATCACGAAGCTCGGGTGGCCGGTGGCGTTTCCGAGGTTGAGGAGACGTCCTTCCGAGAGCACAATGATGGCGCGACCCGAGGGCATAATCCACTTGTCCACCTGGGGCTTGATCGTCTCGCGACGCACGCCCGGGAGTTGGGCGAGGCCCGCCATGTCGATTTCGTTGTCGAAGTGGCCGATGTTCCCAAGAATCGCCTGGTGCTTCATTCGAGTCATGTGCTCCACCGTCACGACGTCCTTGTTCCCGGTCGCCGTCACGATGATGTCCGCAACATCGATGATGTCCTCGAGGGTCGTTACCTGGTAGCCGTCCATGGCGGCCTGCAGGGCGCAGATTGGGTCGATCTCCGTGACGACCACGCGCGCACCCTGACCTCGTAGCGACTCCGCGCACCCCTTACCCACGTCGCCGTAGCCGCACACCACGGCGACCTTGCCCCCGATGAGTACGTCGGTCGCCCGGTTGATACCGTCGATGAGTGAGTGGCGGCATCCGTACTTGTTGTCGAACTTGGATTTGGTCACCGAGTCGTTGACGTTGATGGCGGGAAAGAGCAGAGTTCCGTCTCGCTCCATCTCGTAGAGGCGGTGCACTCCGGTGGTCGTCTCCTCGGAGACGCCGACGATTCCCGTCGCCAGTTCGGCAAAGTCCAGGGACTGCTCCGCGATGATTCGCGTCAGCAGGTTCAAAATAACGCGGTACTCCTCCGAGTCGCTGGCGTCGGGAGCGGGAACGAAGCCGGCGCGCTGGAACTCGAGACCCTTGTGCACGAGCAGAGTGGCGTCACCACCGTCGTCGAGGATGGTGGTCGGGCCGCTCGACCCGGGCCAGCGCAGAATCTGCTCGGTGCACCACCAGTACTCCTCGAGAGTTTCACCCTTCCAGGCGAAGACGGGAACTCCCTGTGGGTTGTCGGGGGTCCCGTTCGGGCCCACCGCGACGGCCGCCGCGGCGTGGTCCTGGGTGGAAAAGATATTGCAACTGGCCCAGCGCACCTCGGCCCCGAGGGCGACGAGGGTTTCGATGAGTACGGCGGTCTGGACCGTCATGTGCAGTGAACCGGCGATGCGGGCCCCGCGCAGGGGCTTAGATTCACCGAACTCGGCGCGCATTGCCATGAGGCCGGGCATCTCGTGTTCGGCCAGGGTAATTTCGGCGCGGCCGAAGGGGGCGAGGGTGATATCGGCGACGCGATAGTCGACAGAGGTCATGCGGACTCCTTGGTAGTGACACAACGGGTAGTCGGCGCCGACCTCTGTCGTAAGAACGCCTGGTCCTAGGTTAGAGGAGGAATGGCCGCGTCGTCACGACCGAGGCTTGGTCGCTCGCGCGAGGTAACTCGCCACGAAGACCAGGGCCCCCACGAGAAAGAGCATCCGGAGGATACCCACGCCCTGGGCGAGGAACCCGAGGAGGGGCGGGCCCACGAGGGACGCTCCGTAACCGGCGGTGGCGACGAAGGGCACCGTGCGAGCGGCGTGGGGGCTCTCCCCGGCCGCGGAGAGAAAGAGGGGAAAGGCGAGGGCGATACCGAGTCCCCAGAGCGCCGCACCGATGTCGGCCTCGAGGACGGAGGTGGAGCTGGCGATGAGGAGAATTCCGGCGCCCCCGAGAACTCCGAGAACGCTCAAAATCCGCACCCGACCGAATCGATTGACGAGTCGAGTGCCGGTGATGCGGGTCAGCACCATCGCCACCATCAAGCAGGCGTAGGCCACGCCTCCGGCGGCGTGGGAGGCGTGGTGGCCCTCGACGACGGCCAGCGTGAGCCAGTCGTTGGAGGCCCCCTCGGCGAGAGTAAAGCCGAGAAGGCCGATTCCGAGCATCACCACGACGGGATCGTGCCAGGGCCGAAAGGCGTCGGCCTCGTGGGTGGTCTCGTGCTGCGCGCGACGTCCCGTGCCCTCGGGGAGACGGCGACGGAGGAGGACGGGCACCGAACCGACGACGAGGGCCAAAATGACGGTTTGGTCGACGAGGGAGAAGTGCCGAGCAATAGCCAGTGTGGCGAGTCCAACGGCTCCGAGGGTTCCGATGGAGTATCCGGCATGGAGACCGGGCATCACCGAACGCCCCAACCGTTCCTCGAGAACCGTTCCGTCGAGGTTGAGGGCCACGTCCGCCCCCGCGATGAAGAATCCGGTGAGAACGAAACTCGCGAAGAGCCCACTGGCGAGGTGGGCGGCGAGGGAGGCCGCGGCGATCAGTCCTGACCCCGAGGCCAGGGCGAATCCGGCGACGATGAGCCGGCGTGTACCCCAGCGTTCTATGAGTCGAGAGGAGACGGCGAGGGAGACGAGCGCCCCGAGTGACGCTCCCACGAGCACGAGGCCGAGAGTCCCGGTGTTCACGTGAATCATCTGGCGCACTTCGGGCATGCGGGTGAAGAGGGCGGCTCCCGGAAGTCCCTCGAGCAGAAAGAGGAGGCGAATCGCCCGTAGCCACCCGATGGTCTCCTTCATCGACGACCTCCACGGGAGCGTCGCCCGATGTAACCGGTTTCAGCGTTCCGCAGAAATGAGACCGTCGGGGCCGCGCAGCGGCGCACTAGGCGTTGACCCGAAACTCGACGACGTCCCCGTCGCGCATCACGTAGTCCTTGCCCTCGATGCGGGCTCGTCCCGCGGCCCGAGCGGCCGGGATGGAGCCGGCGATGACGAGGTCCTCGAAAGCCACGACTTCGGCCTTAATGAAGTGCTGCTGGAAGTCCGTGTGAATCTCGCCGGCCGCTTCGGGTGCGGTCGCTCCCTGGCGAATCGTCCAGGCCCGCGCCTCCTTGGGTCCGGCGGTGAGGTAGGTCTGTAATCCGAGAGTCGAGAATCCCACCCGGGAGAGTTGGGCGAGCCCGGACTCACTTTGTCCGTAACTGGCGAGAAGTTCCAGAGCGTCCGCTTCTTCGAGCCCGGCGAGTTCCGCTTCAATTTTGGCACAGAGGACCACGGCCGGCGCTGGAGCGACGGAGGCTACGAGACGGTCTCTCACCTCGGGGTCAGCGAGAGCGTCCTCGTCGACGTTGAAGACGTAAATAAAGGGCTTCGCACTCATCAGCTGCAGTTCGGAGAGCACCTTTAGGTCGAGGTTCGGTGCTCGCGACGCGAGAACACCCTGATCGAGGAGTTCGCGAGCTCGCCGGGCCTCCTCGAGCAGTTCCCGGGCCTCGGGGCTGCGCCGCACGTCTCGCTCGAGTCGGGGAATCGCCTTGTCGAGGGTCTGGAGGTCGGCGAGGATGAGTTCGGTCTCGATCGTTTCGATGTCCCCGCGGGGGTCGATCCGACCGTCGACGTGAATGACGTCGTCGTCGGCGAAGACCCGCACCACTTCACAGATGGCGTTGGCTTCGCGAATGGCCGCGAGGAACTGGTTACCGAGACCCTCCCCCTCACTCGCTCCCCGGACAATGCCGGCGATGTCGACGAAGGTCACGCTCGCGGGGATGATCCTTTCCGAGTGGAATATCTCCGCGAGTTGCTCGAGGCGGGGATCGGGAACGGCGACCACACCCACGTTGGGTTCAATGGTGGCGAAGGGGTAGTTGGCCGCCAGGACGTTGTTGTTGGTCAACGCGTTGAAGAGAGTGGACTTACCGACGTTGGGTAGTCCGACGATTCCGATTGAGAGGGCCATGACAGCCCACGAGGCTAGCCCACTCGGGAGAGAAGGGGGCCAGCCTCGTGGGCGGGGGGAGGTTTAGGCGAGTTCGGAGAGAACTCCGTCTTCAATCTCGAATCGGCGATCGGCCTGTTGGGCCACCTTGTCGTCGTGGGTAACGACGAGGACCGTCGTGCCACGGGTCGCCGCCGCTTGACGGAGCAGAGTGACAATCTTCTGACCCGTCGAGCGGTCGAGGGATCCGGTCGGCTCGTCGGCGAGGATGAGTTTCGGGTTAGCGGCGAAGGCTCGGGCGATGGCGACGCGTTGCTGCTCCCCGCCGGAGAGCTTCGCCGGACGACGTTGAGCCTTCTGGTCGTTGAGTCCAACCATCTCCAGCATCTCTCGCGCGCGCGATTCGCGGGACTCCTTCGGCCACTGCGCAAACTCGAGGGCGAGGAGGACGTTCTCGAGGGCGCTCAAGTTGGGGATCAGATTGAAGGACTGGAAAACGAAACCGACGTCGCTCGCCCGGTACTTCGTGCGGCCTGTCGCGTCGAGATGAGCGAGCTGGGTCCCGTCGATGTCGATCGACCCCGAATCGGGGGCGTCGAGGAGCCCGAGGAGAGAGAGCAGAGTGGACTTACCGGACCCCGACGCTCCCACGATGGCCACGACCTCGCCGTTGGCGGCGCTAAAACTCACGTCGCGCACGGCGTGGACGTCGCCTCCCTCGGTGGAAAAGGACTTATTGAGATGGGATACCGACAGCATTACTCACTCCTCAAGACTTCGGCGGGACGGATACGAACGATGGTGCCGGCGGCCACGGCGGACCCGACGGCGGCGATCACGAGAGCGGCGAGGAGGGCGAAGAGCAGGCTCGACCATCCGGCGGCGGCGTGAATCTGGGAGAAGGCCCCGCCGAGGCCGCGGAATCTAAAACCGAGTCCTCCGCCACCCCCTCCTCCGGTCGGTGGGGTGAAGCCGTTGGAACCACCGAACACGCCGGCGCCCCGGCGAACGAACCCACCACCGGTGGAACCACCGGACGCGTTCACGAGGGCGGTGGTGATGGGATTAGCGAGGAGGACTCCTCCGACGAGGCCCACGAGCGCTCCGAGAACGGTGAAGGTGGTGGACTCGGCCACGAACTGAGCAATCACTCCCCGGTCGGTGGCCCCGAGGGCCTTCAAGACGCCCACTTCACGACGACGCTCCCGCACGATCATGAGCATGGAGAGAAGGAGGATGATGGCCGCACCCACGACCGAACCGATCAGGGTGTAGGTCGAAATGGTCTGGACGGAGTTAAGCGGGGACAGGGCGTTTTGTACCGTCGACTGCGTACTCGTGACGTCGGCCGAGGTTCCGAGTTTCGTCTTGATGGCGGTGACGGCTCCGGCGACGTTGCCGATGGAGTCGACGGTGACGGTCGCCGAGGTGACCTGGTTCGCCGCACCGGCGAGCGCCTGAACGGCCGCGAGGGGCATCACCACGTCGGAGTCGGCGAAGGTGGACCCGGTGGTATAGATCCCGATCACTTTGATGGACTTGCCCCACGCGGTGAAGGTCGAACCCACCTTGAGCGAGTTCGCGGTGGCGAGCGTTTGACCGACGATGGCGACGTCGGCCGTCGACGTGGGCGAGAAGGAGGTCCCGGAGACGAGCTTTTCGGTCCCCCCTCCGTTGGCACCACCGACCAGTGAGGTGCCCGGTGAGTTAGTGCCGATCACGCGAATGGCACGGGCGCCGCCTCCGAAGCCTCCGAATCCGCCGAGACTCCCCGTCGGGGTGGGGGAGGTGAGTGAGGTCGTGGTAGAACTCAAACGTTCGGCGAGACTCGCTTGCACCGCGGTCACGTGAGCGACGTTCAAGAGTCCCTTTACCGACGTCTCGGAGAGCGGTGTGCCGCCTCCGGAAAAGCCGAAGAAGCCGGCCGGGGCGACCGTGATGGTGTTACCGGTGGAGGACTTCACCGAGGCGATTTTCGAGGAGACCGCGCTGCGGGCGATCAACATCGAGATGCTGAGTGAGACCGCGACCGCCAAGATCACGACGACTCCGATGGTCCGCATGGAGTTGCGGAAGGCGTTGCGTACTCCTCGACGCAGGGCGTTCATGGGGTTTCCTTTCGTTAGCCGGGCCATCTTGGTAACGATCAACTAACGGGGGACGAAGACAGCGTAAATGAGTCGTAAGAATCGCGATACATCGGCAAGAGGGGCACCGTACGGGCGACGGGAGTGCTCGTCGGTAAATTGGGTGTCGTGTGCGCAGCGCTCCTCGAGATTGAGTCCATCGGCAAAACCTTCGGGGCGACCACGGTGCTCGCGCCGACCTCGCTGCGTGTGGAGGAGGGTTCCTTCGTCTCCATCGTCGGTCCGTCGGGGTGCGGAAAATCAACCTTGTTCAACATCGTCGCTGGACTCCTAAGTCCCGACGCCGGGGGAGAGGTCACCGTGTCCGGTACCTCGATTCTCGGACGAAGCGGCCACGTGGGGTACATGCTTCAGAAAGATCTTCTCGTCCCCTGGCGCACGGTGGAGGACAACATCACCATGGTGGCCCGCCTGACCCGCCGGGTCACCGAAGAGGATCGACGCGAAGCGCGCGAAATTGCTACGCGCTACGGGCTCGGTGAGTTTCTTTCCCACTACCCCAAAGCCCTCTCCGGTGGGATGCGCCAACGCGTGGCGTTCATGCGAACCCTCGTTGCTCACCAGCCACTTCTCCTCTTGGACGAACCCTTCGGAGCGCTCGACGCCCAGACTCGACTGGAGATGCAGAGTTGGCTGCTCGACGTGTGGCGCGAGACCGGGCGGACGGTGCTGTTCGTGACTCACGACGTCGATGAGTCCATCTTTCTTTCCGACCGCATCGTCGTGATGTCGCCGCGCCCGGGTCGAGTCGTCGCCGATCTCACCAATCCCTTAGCGCGCCCGAGGACCCTCGACATCTTGACCGATCCCCGCTTTATCGAGATGAAGAGCACCATTCTTCACCTCCTGCACTCTCGGGAGAACTCGTGAAGAAAGTCCTTCGCTCCGTCCTCGTTCCGTTGATCTCCATCGGGCTGGTGGGCCTGATCTGGCAACTGGTGGTGGTGGGGTTCCACGTTCAGTCCTACGTGGCCCCAAAGCCCCTCGACGCAGTGAACGCGGTCTTTAGCAACTGGGGAATTCTGTGGCCCCTCGTGCTCGGCACAATTCGTGAAACGGTCTACGGATTCCTCGTGGGTGCCGTTCTCGGGGTGGTCCTCGGAGTCGTAATGGCGAAGATTGAGATCATTCGCCGACTGCTGTACCCCCTGCTCGTCCTTTCCCAGGCCGTGCCCATCATCGCCCTGGCTTCCCCCCTCGTCCTCATTCTCGGTTTCTCAGTAGCGCCCAAGATTGTGATCGTCGCCTGGATCGTCTTCTTCCCCGTGACGGTCAACGTGGTCGACGGGCTCACCCACGTCGACCAGGACCTCTTGAACTTGGCGCGGGTCTACGGGGCGTCCTCGTGGCGGACCTTCACCCAGATCGAACTTCCGGCCGTCTCGACGCCCCTCTTCAGCGGACTGAAGATTGGCGCCACCTACGCGGTGGGTGGCGCCATCATCGCCGAGCTCGTGGGCTCGACCGGCTCCTCCCTCGCGTACTACCAAGAACACGCCAGCTCCAACCTCCAGACCGCTGCCGTCTACGGCACCACTCTCGTCATGACGGTGATTGGAATTGGGTGGTTCTTGTTAGTGGCCGGCCTCGAGATCCTTCTCACCCCCTGGCAACGGCGAACTACCGCTCGCCGTCGGCGGGTGGCGAGCCCGTCGGGCTCCCACTAGCCTTCGAGTAGTTACGTTCTTCGGGGAGGAAGACACCTATGCGTTTACGTTCACTTACCGCCGTGGCCAGCGTGGCGGCCCTCGTCTCACTCGGAGTGAGCGTCTCCAGTTCGTCCGGCGCGTCTCTGAAGAGCATCACCTTCGCGTACGACTTTCCGGGTCCCGACTTCGAGCTGACCCCCGTCGTCGTCGCTCAGAAGGAGGGTTTTTTCGCCAAGGCCGGACTCAACGTCTCGGTGAAGTTCCCGCCGAACACTTCGACGACCACGCAGCTCCTCACGACCGGGGCGGCGCAGGTGGGCTTCATCACGACGACCGACATGGGCGTGTCGGTGAACGCCGGGGCGCCAGTGGTGTCGATCGGGAACTACTCGATGTCGAACAACTGGGCCCTTTTTGCGAAGCCGGGTGTGCAGTTGGACGCGAAGCACATTCACGCCGACCTACTCGGTAAGACCATCTTCTCCTACGGTGACACCTGGACCGAGGCGATGTTGCCCTTCGTGTTGCGCCACGCCGGCCTCAAGACGTCCCAGGTGAAGATTCTGACGGCGCCGACCGGTAACGACCTCACGGACCTCCTGGCCGGCAAGGTGGACGTCTCCACGTCGACGACGAACTACGAGACCCCCGGATTCGTGGGTGCGAAGGTGAAGGGCAAGGAGACCCAACTGCTCGGAACGGCCGTCGGCGCGCCGAACATTCCGGTCTGGGTGTACGCCACGACGAAGTCCTACGCGGGCAAGAATCCGGCGACGCTGCGCGCGTTCATGAGCGCGATTTCGCAGGCGACGGCGTGGGCCGTCGCTCACCCGACTGAGGCGGCGACCCTCTTCGACAAGACCTACCCGCAGAGCGGCTACACCAACGCCTACAATTTGCTCGGTTGGCAGCTCACGATTCCGTTCCTGAAGAATGCCCAGCACCAGTACTTCGTGCAGACCAACGCTCAGTGGTCAACCCTGGCGACAGCGTTGAAGGGTATCGGACTCATCTCGAAGGTGCCCGCTCCTTCGACCTACTACACCAACCAGTACCTGCCCAAGGGCTGATCCGTGACCACCCCGCGTGTGGCGGTGGTGGGTAGTTGCAACGTTGACGTTGTCGTCTCGGTGCACCGTCTCGCCCAACCGGGTGAGACGGTGCTCGGGGCCGACCCGGTGCGGCTACCCGGGGGCAAGGGGGCGAACCAGGCCGTGGCCGCCCGCCGTTGGGGCTCTCCCACGTTCCTCGTGGCGCACGTCGGAGAGGACGCGGACGGTACGTGGGCCCTCGAGAACCTCCGCGCGGCGGGAGTCGACGTCTCGTCCTGTCAACGAGTACCCCGATCGACCGGGGTGGCCTACATCACGGTGGACGACAGGGGGGAGAATCAGATCGTCGTCGCTCCCGGGGCCAACGCGACCCTTCGAGTTCCCGCCCTTCCCCCGGTCGACGTCGTCCTCGCCCAACTCGAGGTCGCCCTCGAACCGGTCGAGGAGGCTCTCAGCTTCGGCGTGCCCCTCGTTCTGAACGCCTCGCCGGCGGGACGAGCGTCGACCAGCGTGCTGAAGCGTTGCGCGGTGGTCGTGGTGAACGAGCACGAGGCGAAGGAACTCGACCTCAGCGCCCTCGACCACTGCGTGGTCACGAGCGGGGCCCGTGGCGCGTCGTTGTGGCGACACGGTGCGCACGTCCTGACTATCCCGGCCCCGCGGGTGGCGGCTGTCGACACGGTGGGCGCGGGTGACGTGTTCTGCGCCACCTACGCCCTCGAGTGGGCGCGGGGTGAAGACCCCGAGGTGGCGCTTCGCCGGGCGGTCTACGCCGGGGCCCGGGCCACTACCCAACCGGGAGCGCAAGGTGCGCTGCCGACGAGAGAGGAGATACTCGAGTGGATCGACGCCGAGTCCTAATTGACACTGACCCGGGCGTGGATGACGCCATCGCGATTCTGCTGGCCTTCGCCAGTCCCGAAATTGAGGTCGTGGCGATCACCGCCGTCGCCGGAAACGTGGGTCTCGACAAGACGGCGCTCAACGCCCGTCGACTCGCCGACCTCGTCGATCGACCGGTGGTGGTCGCCGCCGGGTGTGCGGAGCCCCTGAGCGACCCGGTGACGGAGGACTCCGTCGTCCACGGCCGAGATGGTCTGGGCGACCTCGAGTGGGATGAACCCCGAACGATTCTCGACCCGCGTCACGCGACGGAGGTCATCTACGACGCCGCCGTGGAGGGACCTCTCACCATCGTCGCCATCGGACCACTCACCAACCTGGCCGTCGCCCTCGAGCGCCACCCCGACCTCGAGTCGATGGTGGAACGCGTCGTCATCATGGGGGGCGCCTCCTTCGAGGGCAACGTCACTCCGGCGGCCGAGTTCAATATCTGGGTCGACCCGGAAGCGGCGCGACGAGTCTTCGCGGCGTCCTGGCCCATCGATCTCATGCCCCTCGACCTCACCCACCAGGCCTACCTCGTGGACGAGGATCTCGAGGAGATGCGCTCCTGGGGAACGGTCATTGGTGAGCGCTGCTCCGGGATGCTCGAGCCCTACGCGGCCTTTCACGACGAGTGGTACGGGAACCGGGACGTCATCATGCACGACGCGATGTGCGTCTACGAACTCGTGAGTCCGGGGGCCATCACTCTCCAGGGCGTTCGGCTCGCCGTCGAGGTGGCGGGCGAGCACGCGCGCGGTGCCACCTTTATTGACCGGCGACGTGCCCTCGCCGACTCTGTTCAGCGCGTCGGAGTGCACGTCGACAACGCCCAGTTCCGGCGATTCTTGCTGGATCGGCTACACAGCCTGACCCCTCGTTCCTAGCGGGGTTACTAACGAGTCGCCAGGCGGCGAAAGATGTGCACGCCGTCTTTACCGTAGAGGGGGGCGTACACCCCCTGAAACCAGCGCGTGAGGGCGGGGGTCCAGGGAATGAACGTCGACTCGTTATTGCTCAGTACCACGTACTGCGCGTGGGCGAAGTAGCGCCGCCACTGCTCGGAGAAGAGACGGGGCGGGGCGACGAGTTGGTTGCCGTTGCCGAGCCACATACCGTAGGAGTCGATGATGAGGGGACAGTGGGGCGAGTCACTGAGTCGGTTTGTCACCACGCCGAGGTAGACCACGTCGTAGACCACACAAGAGCCCGCGGGTACGTAGCGATCGATGGCGGCCGTCGCCGTCGCGGCGGCGGCGCTCGCCGCTTGGTCGTAGGCGGAGAGGGTGGTTCCCCCGAGGAGGGCGACGAGGAGTGCTCCGGTGGCCACGACCAAGCGACGCGCTCGGGGTTCAGCCCGCCACGTCCGCCAACGGGGCGAGTGCACGAATCGGGAGCCGACCAGGGCGAGGGCGAGTGCCAAGTAGGGAGTCACGAGGTAGCAGTAGTAGGCAAAAAACTGGGGCGTCACGAGGATGGCCGCGGTCGCTAGGACACTCGTGAGTCCGGCGAAGGGGCCGAGGGGGTCGCGTAGGGGGTTGGTCACGGCGAGGTACACCGCGAGGCCCGCCACCGCGAGAAATCCGATCACCGTGAAGGCGTTGGGGGCGAGCCAGGTGCCCTGGTAGCCCGAGAGGTCGATGAGTCGATTCAGCGTCGGGGTAACCGAAGGGACGGCGCGAGTGACTTGGTCGACGACGACCTGACGCCAGATCGCTCCGGGGGCGAGAACGAAGAACGGGCCAAAGAGAAGAGCGATGCCCGCGGTGGTACTCACCACCAGGGCGAGGAGGCGGTGACGCAGACGAGGTAACAGGACGACAACAGCGACCAACGCGGGAACAACGGCCCAGCCCTTCACGGAGATGGCGAGAGCGAAGAACGCCCCGGCCCATACGAGGTCGCGCCGCGACGGCGTCATAGTGGGACTGGCGAAGAGACGACGGAGTCCGAGCAGAACGAACATCATGAAGAAGGGTTCGAGTTTGACGCCCGTGCCGACGACGTTGGTGATGGGCGTCACGGTCATGGCGAGTCCCCCCACCCACATCGCGACTCGACCCCGCGATCGCAGGAGGGAGGTGACGAGGACCGCGTTCAGTACACTGGCCGCGCCCGACATCACGCGCCCGACCCAGAATCCCGCTGACGTCGAGACGAGATGGCCTACGAGGGCGGCCGGGGCGAGGACGAGGGTGATACCGGGGGGCTGAACGAAGACGTAGTCCCGATACGGAACCACGCCGTTCCAGAGTCGCCACGCGGCGTCGAAGTAGACACCGGAGTCGTAGGAGTCGATGACGCCGGCGTGGAGGAGTTCGAGGAGTACCATGACTCCCGCGAGGAGGCCCACGACGCGCGTAATGGCGCGTGGAGTCCAGCGTTCAGTGGAGGGGGTGACGGGGTCGGTCTCGGACGTCACGAGGGTGGCCACGGAACTCCTTGGCAACTGGGCGAAAACGTACTCTACCGCTCCCTTCTCATCCTTCGTCGAGGAGGTTGAGCCAGACCTCCTCCGCTACCCCCAGTTCGCTCACCACGACCTGAAACTCGTCGTGGAGACGGCGCTGCTCGTCGAGGTCGCTCGACCGAGCGATTCGTTCTTCGAGCGTGCGTCTCTTTCGCTCTAGTCTCGTCATCTCTTTTTCCGCGTCCCGGAGGAGACGGCCTCGCGACGCGGTGGGGGCGGGAGCCTCCTCGACCGCGGTGAAACCTCGCTCAAGGAGGCCGTCGATACCCCCGGGAAACTCGGCGACGCGCCCGTCGGACGTGACTTCGAGAAGGCGGTCGGTGGTGCGACTGAGAAAGGCTCGGTCGTGGCTCACCGTCACGAGTGTCCCGGGCCAGCGCACGATGAAGTCCTCGAGTAGCCGAATGGTTTCGAGGTCGAGATCGTTGGTGGGTTCGTCGAGGAGGAGGAGATTCGGTCGACGACTGAGGGCGAGGAGGAGTTGCAGGCGTCGCCGTTCCCCACCGGACAGGTCGCCCGCCAGAGAGAGGGTGAGGGCCCCCGAAAATCCGAACTGGCGCATGAGGGCGACGTCGGCGGGCGAGCCCGGCGATCCGAGGGGACCCGCGACGAGCTCCTGTACCGTGCGGGTGAGATCGAGGGACGACTCGTTTTGCTCAAAGAGGGCACTCACGACGCGAGGACCGACTTTGATCGTGCCGCGACGGGGGAGGAGTTGCCCGGCGAGCAGGTGGAGCAGGGTGGACTTGCCCACCCCGTTCGGACCGACGATGCCGACGCGATCTCCCGGTCCGAAGTCGAGATCGAGACCGTGGAGAATCTCGGGACCCTCGGAGTATCCGATAGCGACTCGATGCAGCTTCACCACGGTGTCACCGAGTCGGGGGGTCTCGACGGCAATGTCCAAACGTCCGTCGCGCTCGGGGGCCCCGTGTCGAGTCGTTAGCAGTCGCTCGGCAGCGTCGATGCGGGCCTGAGGTTTACGGGTGCGCGCTTTTGCGCCGCGACGTAGCCACGCGAGCTCGTGGCGGGCCAGATTCTGACGGACCTGTTCCGCCCGGTCCTCCTGCTCGTCTCGACGAGCGCGCGCCTCGAGGTACCCGTCGTAGCCGCCGGAGTGTCGATAGAGTCTCGCGCCGTCGATCTCCACCATGGACGTGCAGACGCGATCCAGGAGAAAACGGTCGTGGCTGACGAGAACGACCGCGGCGCGGGAGCGCCGCAGGCGCTCTTCGAGCCAATCGATGGCGTCGAGATCTAAGTGGTTCGTGGGCTCGTCGAGGACGTAGAGGTCGTGCTCCCGGGTGAGTAACTGAATGAGAGCGAGGCGCTTACGTTGGCCTCCCGAGAGTTCCGTGGTTAAGCGCTGGACCACGTCGGTCATACCTAAACGATCGAGGTGAGCTTCACTCTCCCACGTTCCACCGATGACGTCGCCGACCGTGCCGGAGGGGAGAACGGGGTCTTGGGAAAGGTATCCCCGACTGAGCCCTCGGGCGGTGACGATTCGGCCCCCGTCCAGTTCGCGTTCGCCGGCCATGACGCGAAGTAACGTCGACTTCCCGACTCCGTTCGGCCCGACGACGCCCACTCGTTCTCCACTGGTCACGGTGAGAGACGCCTCCTCAAGAAGAGGTCGATCCGATCCGCGTAGGAGGATGTTTTGGAGATCGAGGAGTGCGGCCACGGTTCCGCCAGGCTAGTGAGGGCGCCTTCGGCACTCGGGTGTCCTCATCGTGACGAAAAGGTGACAAAAGCGTGTCACCTAATGTTCACTTACAGTTCACTTGAGGGTTACTCCGGCTCCGCCGCCGCTCTTTTGAAAGGGGAAAACTGGAGGGGCGCGAGGCCGGGCGGGGGTGTTGTCGCGCCCAAACGAAGGAGCGAGCGATGAGTACCGTGGCTGAACTGCTGGACGGGGCCCCGCGTAGCCGATTCCATCGCCGAGCGGTAATCGTGTCCGGAATGGGGTTTTTCACCGACGCCTACGACCTCTTCGTCATTTCGACGGTCGCGACACTGGTCAAAAGTCAGTGGAATTTGTCGACAACCCAGGTGAGCTGGGTCACAGGGGCCGCGATTCTCGGGGCGTTCGTCGGGGCGGTTGTCTTCGGACGTTTGGCGGACGTCTTTGGACGTAAAACGGTCTACGTCACCGTCGCGAGCGTGATGATCGTGGGGGCCCTCGCCTCCGCGCTCGCCCCGTCGGTGACCTGGCTCATTGTGGCTCGCGTCGTTCTCGGCCTCGGTATCGGCGGGGACTATCCGGTATCGGCCGTTTTGATGAGTGAGTACGCCAATCGCGCCGACCGGGGGAGGATGGTGTCTCTCGTGTTCTCGATGCAGGCGCTGGGCCTCATCATTGGACCCCTCGTCGGTCTCGTCCTACTCTCGTCGGGACTCTCGGCCAACCTCGTGTGGCGACTCCTCCTCGCCGTGGGAGTACTCCCGGCGGCGTCGGTTATCGCCCTCCGGGCTCGGATGCCCGAGTCTCCCCGGTTCGTGGCGAGCGTGCAGGGGGATGAGTCGACGGCCATGGCCCACCTCCACGCCTTCTCCGAGGGAACCCTGACTAGTGACGTGGTCACCTCGACTCCGCCCGAGCGGGTCTCCCTCGGCCAATTTGTCCGTGATCGTACGATGGTCCGACTCCTCGTCGCCACGGCCGGCTCCTGGTTCCTCTTCGACTACGCCTACTACGGCAATACCCTCTCCCTGCCGGCCATTTTGAAGCAGGTGGACTCCACCGCGTCGCTCGAGGCCAAACTCGCCTGGTCCCTCCTCCTCTTCACGGTCTTCGCGTTACCGGGCTACCTCGTGGCCATTTTCACGATGGACCGCGTGGGCCACCGCCGCCTCCAACACCTTGGTTTTCTCGTGATGACCGGGTGCTTCGGCGTTCTCGCTCTCGTTCCGGCCCTTGTCACTCACGTGGCGCCCTTCCTCCTGGTCTTCGGGGTGAGCTATTTCTTCGTCGAGTTCGGCCCGAACACGACGACCTTCGTGTTGCCCTCCGAGGTGTTTCCCGTCTCTCAGCGCACCACCGGGCACGGGGTGGCGGCGGGAGTGGGGAAGTTGGGTGCCTTTCTCGGGGTGTTCCTCGTTCCCGTTCTCCAGAACCACTGGGGTCTGCGGGGCATGCTCGCCCTCGCGGCCGGAGCGTCTCTGGCCGGCTACGCCCTCACCTGGGCTCTGCCCGAACCCTCCCGGAAACGACTCGACTCCCTGGACGGAGCGTCAACGTCGGCGGACGTGAAACTTTCTTAGGACATCAGTCCCTACGGAGGGGTATCGCGCGGAGAGTTACCATGGCCACGGACCCGTCTCGCGGCACCCTCCGGGGGACCTGATCCGCGCGTAGAAAGGTCGTCCCATGAGAGTCGCGAGTGCGTCGTACTCCATCACCATGCGCGTGACGCTCGAGCGGGCGTCACTCATCGCCGAGGTGTCGAGCGCGGTGAACTCCGCGAACGGCCTGGTCACCGCCCTTGACGTGTCGGAGCCGGTGGAGGGAAAGATGGTGATCGACGTCACCTGTAACGCCCTCGGCGAAGAGCACGCCGAAACGTTGCGAGACGCCGTCAACGCGTTGACGGGCGCTCGCGTCATTGCGTTGAGCGACCGCACGTTCTTGATGCACCTCGGTGGCACCATCGCCGTCGAGCCGAAGGTGGCCCTTAAGACCCGTGACGATCTGTCGATGGCGTACACCCCGGGAGTCGCTCGTATCTCGAGCGCGATCGCGAAGGACGTCAGTCTCGCTCGCAAGCTCACCATTAAGCGCAACACCGTCGCCGTCGTCACCGATGGATCGGCCGTTCTCGGACTCGGCAACATCGGCCCGGAGGCCGCGCTACCGGTGATGGAGGGTAAAGCCCTTCTCTTTAAGCGGTTCGCCGACATTGACGCGTGGCCGGTGTGTCTCAACACCCAAGACGTGGACGAGATTGTCCGCATCGTGGAGTGTCTCGCTCCGGTCTACGGGGGTATCAACCTCGAAGACATTGCCGCCCCCCGGTGCTTCGAGATCGAGAAGCGTCTGCGAGAGCGGCTCGACATTCCGGTGTTCCACGACGACCAGCACGGCACGGCCGTCGTCGTCTACGCCGCACTACGTAACGCGCTGCGTGTGGTGGGTAAGGAGCTGGAGTCGGTGCGCGTGGCGTTGCTCGGTGTCGGGGCGGCCGGTGTCGCCATCGCCCGCTTGTTGTTGAAGGAGGGTGTCGGGGATCTCGTCGGGTGTAACCGCCACGGAATTCTCGATCCCGACGACGAGACCCTCGACGACGATCGTCGCTGGCTCGCCCACCACTCCAACCGCGAAGGACGCCGGGGCGGCGTGGGCGTCGCACTCGAGGGAGCGGACGTCTTCATTGGAGTCTCCGGTCCCAACTTGGTCACGGAGGCTCAGATCGCGAGCATGGCCCCGGACGCCATCGTCTTCGCCCTGGCGAACCCCGATCCGGAGATCGATCCGGCCCTCGCCCGACGTCACGCGGCCATTGTCGCCACCGGGCGCAGTGACGAACCGAACCAGATCAACAACGTGCTCGCCTTCCCCGGAATCTTTCGTGGACTCCTCGATGTCGGGGCGACCAAGGTCACCGAGGACGTGGAGATTGCCGCGGCGCGCGCCATCGCCGACGCCGTGAGTCTCGAGGATCTCTCGGCCGAGTACATCGTGCCGACCGTCTTTAATCCCCACGTCGTGCACGCCGTGGCGGCCGCGGTCGCGCGCGTGGCGAGTGGTGGGGAACGGGGATAGGAGTCCGCGACTCCGCCAGCAACAACACAGTACGAGGAGGGGCGTTACTCACCATGATGGAGCCAACCAATACCGGCGACCCGGAGTTTTACCACCGAGTGGTGGACTGCCAGTGGGCTTGCCCGGCCCACACCGACGTACCGGGATACATCCGACTGATTTCCCAAGGACGTTTCGACGACGCTTACCTTCTGAATCGTCAGTCGAACGTCTTTCCCGGAGTCCTCGGACGAGTGTGCGACCGGCCCTGTGAGCCGGCCTGTCGGCGGGGGCGCGTCGACGGTGACCCGGTGGCGATCTGCCGCCTGAAGAGGGTGGCGGCGGACCTGGCCGGCGACGTGCGAGACCGACTGCCCCGCGCCGGTGAGTCGAACGGCAAGCGCGTGGTCTGCGTGGGAGCGGGCCCCGCGTCTCTTACAGTCGCGAACGATCTCGTCCCCCTCGGCTACGAGGTCACGATTCTCGAGCGCTTTCCCCGAGCGGGGGGATTGATGCGCACGAATATCCCGGAGTTTCGCCTGCCGGCCGCGGTCCTCGATGACGAAATCGCCATGATCACCGAGATGGGCGTGTCGGTGAAGGTGGGCCACGAGGTGGGCTCCCTGGCGGCGCTCTTGGCGGAGGGCTACGACGCGGTGTTCGTCGGCTCGGGTGCGCCAAAACCGAAGGACCTCGTATTGCCGGGTCGCGACGAGGAGATCGGCGAGAGTCACATTCACCTCGGGATTGAGTGGCTGGAGGCCGTCGCCTTCGGGCACGTGACGAGTATCGGCGAGAGAGTTCTCATCATCGGGGTGGGCAATACCGCCATGGACTGCTGTCGCACCTCGTTGCGACTCGGGGGAACCGAGATCAAGGTCATGGCGCGGCGCCCCCGCGACTACTTCAAAGCGTCGCCCTGGGAGTTGGTGGACGCGGAGGAAGAGGGCGTAGAGATTGTGGTCAACCACGCCCCCCGGCGCTTCGTGGTGGAGGAGGGTCGCCTCACCGGCGTGGAGTTCGACGTTCTCACGTGGGACGAGGCGGCTCGACACTCCGAGGTGCTCGAGACCATCGTGATTCCCTGTGATGACGTGGTCATCGCGGTCGGCCAAGAGAACGCTTTTCCGTGGATTGAGCGAGACCTCGGCCTCGAATTCACCGAGTGGGACACCCCCGTCGTGGACGCCGAAACGTTCTCTTCGACTCGTCCCGGCGTCTTCTTCGGTGGAGACGCCGCCCTGGGTCCGAAGAACATCATCTGGGCCGTGGCGCACGGCCACGAGGCGGCGCTCTCCATCGACCTCTACTGTCGCGGGGAGGCGTTGACCCCTCGACCTGAAGCCACGATGACCCTGACGAGCCAGCAGATGGGGATGAGTGAGTGGAGCTACCACAACGACTACAACCCCTCACCTCGCCAACAGATGAGCCACGTGCCGCTCGCGGAACGATTCCGCGAGCTCTCCCGGGAGGTGGAGCTGGGCTTTGACCCCGAGCAGACGGCCCGCGAGGTGCAGCGCTGTCTCAACTGTGACGTGCAGACCGGTTTTCGGGCCGATCTCTGCATCGAGTGCGACGCGTGTCTCGACGTCTGCCCCGTGCAGTGTTTGAGCATCGTTGCGAACGGTTCGGAAGAAGAGGTACGCGCTCGACTGCGAGCCCCCTCGGGTCAGCCCGATGAGCCCCTCTACGTGTCCGACGGCCTACCCCAGACCGGTCGGGTCATGGTGAAGGACGAGAACGTCTGCGTGCACTGTGGCCTGTGCGCGGAACGGTGCCCCACGGCAGCCTGGGACATGGTCCTCTTCGATCGAGAGTCGCCCTTTAGTCGGGGCACGCAGTTCATACCGCTTTCGCGAGTAAGCAAGCGAGTCGAGGAGGTTCGCGCGTGACTACGTCTCCCGGGGTGAACGACTTCGCCCTCAAGCTCGCCAACGTCAACGGCACCGGTTCGGCGAGCGCCAACGGACTTCTCATGCAGTCCATCTTTCGGATGGGGGTCCCCGTCTCCGGAAAGAACCTCTTTCCCTCCAACATCCAGGGACTACCGACCTGGTACGAGATCCGAGTGAACGGGGAGGGGCACACCGCCCGGTCACTCGAGTACCACCTCATGGTGGCGATGAACGCTCAGACCTACGCGCAGGACGTCGCCGCCGTGGCGCGCGGCGGGTACGTGCTCTACGACTCCACGTGGCCCCTCGACGACGAACTCATTCGCGAGGACGTTCACTACCTCGGGGTGCCCCTCGCCGCGATGTGTCGAGACAACTTCACCAAGAACCGCGAGCGCATTCTGATGAAGAACGTCGCCTACGCCGGCGCCCTCGTCGCCCTGCTCGACATCGACCTCGACATTGTGTCGAACCTGCTCGCCGAGACGTTCGCGAAGAACGAGGCGTTGAGAGAGTCAAATCAACGGGCGCTGCGCCTGGGCCACGACTACGCGACGTCTCACTTCACGTGCCCCCTGCCCTTTCGAGTCGAGACTCGTGATGCCAATCGTGACGCCATCCTGGTGGACGGCAATACCGCCGTCGCCCTCGGGTGCCTCTACGCCGGGGCGACGGTGGTGGGGTGGTACCCCATCACGCCGGCGACGGCGGTGATGGATAACTTCATCGGCTTCTGCAAGCGTTACCGCCGCGTGGAGGTGGCGCCGGGGGAGTGGGAGAACAACTACTGCGTTATTCAGGCCGAGGACGAGATTGCGGCCATCGGCATGGTCCTCGGGGCGTCGTGGGCTGGTGCCCGGGCGTTCACCTCGACGTCCGGACCGGGAATATCTCTCATGAACGAACTCCTCGGTCTCGCGTATTACACCGAAATCCCGGCCGTGGTGGTGGATGTCCAGCGGGTGGGACCCTCGACGGGGATGCCGACGCGCACCCAGCAGGGCGACCTACTCCTCTGCGCCTACGCCAGTCACGGTGACACTCGACACATCGTCGTCATCCCGGCCGATCCGCACGAGGCCTTCGAGTTCGCCGTCGCGGCCTTCGACCTCGCCGAGCGGTTCCAAACACCGGTCTTCGTGCTCTCCGACCTCGACATTGGAATGAACGACTGGATTGTGCCCTCACTGACCTGGGACGACTCCTTTGTTCCGGACCGGGGAAGAGTAGTGAACGACGAGGACTTAGCGACGATGCGGGAGTTCTTCCGCTACGCCGGGGAGGACGAGGACCACGTCACCGCTCGGACCCTGCCGGGGTCCGACGAAAAGGGCGCCTACTTTATTCGTGGCTCCGGGCACGACCAGTTTGGTCGTTACACCGAAGATTCGGCGGCGTACCTGCAGGTGGTCGATCGACTGCGCGCCAAACACGCCGCGTCCGCCGACCACGTGCCGGCCCCGATCATCGAGACTCGACCAGGAGCGCGGGTGGGGCTCGTCACGATGGGTAGTTGCGACCGTGCGGTGCGCGAAGCTATCGAGATGCTCGCCGAGCGCGGTATTGAGTGCGACTACATGAGAGTGCGCGCCTTTCCGTTCCCGAGTTCAGTGTCGGACTTCGTCACGAGCCACGACACGTGTTTCGTCATCGAACAGAATCGTGACGCGCAACTGAAGTCCCTGATGGCGATCGAGCTCTCGCTCGCGCCCGATTCCATGATCTCCGTCCTCGACTACGGCGGTTTTCCCCTTAGTGCGTCGACGGTGGTCGACGCCGTCACGTCTCACCTGGAGGTTCACTAGTGCCCTCGATTGCCAAGCCCCGCATCCCCCTCGCCCCCCTCGTGCACAACGAGCTCGGACTCACCATCCGTGACTACGAGGGGGCGATGTCGACCCTGTGCGCCGGGTGTGGTCACGACTCGGTCACGGCCGCGATCTCCCTCGCCTTCTTCGAACTGTCGATTCGACCTCGGGACATCGCGAAGTTGAGTGGCATCGGGTGTTCGTCGAAGACCCCTACCTACTTCATCAATGGGGCGCACGGTTTTAACTCCGCTCACGGACGGATGGCCGCTATCGCGACCGGCGCGGTCGCGGCGCACCGGGGGCTCCACTACATCGGGGTGTCGGGTGACGGGGACTCCCTCTCCATTGGCCTCGGACACCTCAGTCACGCCATCCGGCGCAATATTGATATGACCTACATCATCGAAAACAACGGGGTCTACGGCCTCACCAAAGGCCAGGTCAGTCCGTCGGCTGACGTGGGGTCACGTCCGAAGAAGGGGGATCCGAACGTCGTGCCTCCTATCGACCCGATGGAGCTCGGCCTCGCAATCGGTGCCACCTTTCTCGCCCGAGGATTCTCCGGAGATAAGGACCAGCTGGTTCCCCTCATTAAGGCGGCGGTCGCTCACCGCGGATTCGCGCTCCTCGACGTCATCTCGCCCTGCGTCTCGTTTAACGACCACGAGGGCTCCACGAAGAGTTACCGTTTCTTCCGCGAACACGAAGTTCACGAGATTGAGGCTGACTACGTGCCCCAGCGAGCCGAAATCCGTTCGAAGATTTCGGCTGATTCGGCCCGGGCCGTGACCATGCACGACGGCTCGGTGATGTACTTTCGCGCTCTCCCCGAGGGTTACGATCCCACGAATCGCTTGACGGTGGAGTCCTACTTGGCGGAACGCAAGGCCGCGGGCGAAGTTCCGACGGGGCTACTCTACGTGAAAGAGAACGCCCCGGACCTCCACGACATGAGTGGCACCATTGCACAGCCTCTCGTCGAGGTGTCCCACCGCGACCTCTGTCCCGGTTCGGAGGCGCTCGCCCAGCTACAGCGGGCGTTTCGCTAACTCGTCGGGCTCGAAGAGTTCGGGGACGGTCGTCGCCAACGGCGCACCACGATCGAGGTGAGGCCCACCCAGGCGAGCGCGAGAAGAGTGGGGGCTGCGTATCGCGAACCGCTGACGTGCTCCGTGGCCAGAGCGGATTGCGCGATCACCACCGAGTGCTGATTCGGATCCACGACTCCCGGAACGAGAGTTCCGTTCGCCCGAAGGGAGGTGAGTCCGTTCACAACTTCGTGATAGGTCACCCCGGACAGTTGGTACGTGCCCTGGCAGGTGTAGCTGGCGAGGTTGGATCCGCTGCCGCCCAGGTTGCCGAGGCACGAAGTGATTCTCACGCTGACGGGGAGTCCGCTGGAGTGGAGGCGAGCGATACGGGCATTGTCATTGGCGGCGGCGATAAAGGAGAGTGCGACGGCGGTCAGAAGAATCACCAGACTCGCCCCGCCAACTATTCGCCACGCCCGGGCGGAGAGACGGGCCGTCGCGGGACCGCGAAGTGACGTCTCCCGGGCCGCCAACAACTGAGACGAGGAGTGTTCTCCGCCGCGGGAGTTCGTCGAGAAGTAGTCGGTCACCATCTCGCCTCACCCTATTCACCGCAGTATTTCGGCGCTGTGAATTCACACTTTTCGCGGCGATCTCATCCCGGTGGAATGGAGGGGAGTTGACTGGGGTGGTGGTGGTAAGGCGAGTGAGGTGACCGCGCGACCACCATTCTTCGTCGAATCTAAGGACACCTTTCGCCCCGTCGATTGCGACCGCGACGTCGGTCTATCGACAGCGACAGCGAGTAGAAGAGCGGCGACCCCGGTGCCGTGGTCGACCTTTCCCTAGTATCGGCGGTATCGCGCGAGAGACGCGTGGCGGGCCGAAGGGGGGAGTAATGGACAAGGTGATCGCAACTGCGCGTGACGCCGTCTTCGACGTGACCGACGGTGCATCGATCAGCGTGGGGGGCTTCGGGTTATGCGGCATTCCCGGTGTTCTTATCGAGGCTCTCCTGGACCAGGGTGTCAAGGATCTGGAGACGGTGAGCAATAACTGCGGAGTCGACGACTGGGGCCTGGGCGTGCTCTTGAATGCGGGCCGGATACGTCGAACGACCGGTTCGTACGTTGGCGAGAACAGGGAGTTCGAACGTCAATACCTCGCCGGGGAGCTCGAAGTAGAGCTGGTCCCCCAGGGGACTCTCGCCGAACGCCTTCGTGCGGGGGGCGCGGGTATCCCCGCTTTCTATACCCCAGCCGGCGTCGGTACTCAGGTGGCCGAAGGAGGGCTCCCCCTACGCTACGACGGTCACGGGGGTGTCGCCGTGGAGTCGCCGCCCAAGGAGACCCGCGAGTTCGGGGGGCGGACCTACGTCCTCGAGCACGCCATTCGCACTGATTTCGCGCTGGTGCACGCTCGCTACGGTGACCGCCACGGCAATCTCGTCTACGAAAAGAGCGCCCGAAACTTTAATCCGCTGTGCGCGGGAGCTGGTCGAATCACGATTGCCCAGGTTGAAGAACTAGTCGAGCCCGGCGACCTCGATCCCCGTGACGTGCATACGCCAGGGGTATTTGTTCAGCGAATTGTTCACGTGTCCCACGTGGAAAAGCGCATCGAGAAGAGGACGGTGGCGTCATGAGTCTCACCCGTGATCAGTTAGCTCAGCGGGTGGCGCGCGAACTCCTCGATGGTCAGTACGTGAACCTCGGGATCGGCCTGCCAACCCTCGTCCCCACCTTCGTGCCCGAAGGGCTGCACGTGGTGCTGCACGCCGAGAATGGGATCCTCGGAGTGGGCCCCTATCCGACCGAGGATGCCGTGGATGCGGACCTGATCAACGCCGGTAAGGAGACCGTGACGGTGCTCGCCGGCGCGTCGTACTTCGACTCCGCGACGTCGTTCGCGATGATTCGTGGTGGCCACCTCGACGTGGCGGTGCTCGGGGCGATGCAGGTGTCGCGCCACGGCGACCTGGCTAATTGGATGATTCCCGGCAAGATGGTCAAAGGTATGGGTGGCGCAATGGATCTCGTCCACGGAGCACGGCGCGTCATCGTCATGATGGAGCACTGCGCGCGTGACGGGAGCGCCAAGATTGTCAATGACTGCACGTTGCCCCTCACGGGTCGAGGTTGCGTTCACCGAATCATCTCCGACCTCGCGGTCATCGACGTCGAAGACGTCGGTTTGGTGGTCCGAGAACTGGCCCCCGGCGTCAGCTTCGAGGAGGTCCAGGCCGGCACGGAACCCGAGTTGATTCTCGAGCTCGAAGACTGAAGGGCCCCTAGGTCCCTCAGGGTTCGCGTACCCTACTGAGGATCTGTCTCGCCTGGGCGAGAACGGGACCGTCCACCATTAGTCCGTCCACGCGCACGGCCCCCTCGCGTCCGTTAGTTCCCTCGAGGACGCGGCGGGCCCAACTGATCTGGGCCTCGCTCGGCGCGTAGGCCGCCCGTACGACGCCCACCTGGGTCGGATGCACGCACGCGGTGCCTGTGAAACCCATCGCGGCGGCGTCGGCCGCCTCGAGTGCGAGAGCGTCCAGGTCCTCAAAGTTCAAGAGGACGGCGTCGAGGGCCAGGAGGTGACGAGCCCGCGCTACGATGAGCGTGCGGGCTCGGGCGTAGCGGGCGACGTCTCGCAACGATCCGTCGTGGTGGCGACTCGAGTACCCTCCGAGAGACGCCACGAGATCCTCGGAGCCCCACATCAAGCCCACGACGTTCCTACACGCGGCGATGTCCTCGAGGGCGACGACACCCTCGGCACTCTCACAGAGGGCGATCACGTTGAAGTGATTCAGTGAACGAACCTCGTCGGCGCTACTCGTCTTCGCCAACATGAGCGTCGTGTAGGACGTGTCGTGGAGCATCGCCAGGTCGCGCTCGTGCTCGGGTGACGAGGTGGGATTGACACGGATGATGGTGGTGGCGGGGTCGAGCGTCGAGTTACGGACGTTCTCCCGCGCCTCGTTGCGCCGTTCCGGCGCCACGCCGTCTTCGAGGTCCACGATGACCACGTCAGCCACGGCGGCGGCCTTGGCGAAGCGTTCAGGTCGATCCGCCGGACAAAACAGATAGGCCGGCCCCGGAGGGCTCCAGGTGGTCACTGCTCGACGGGTCGTGAACGCACCAACATCGCACGGTGGCACCGCGCGACGACGTCCCCGTCTTGATTGCGCGCCGTGTGCTCGACCTCGACGACTCCCTCACCGGGACGACTACGTGAGGGGCGAACGCTCTCGACCAGGCTCTCGACGTAGAGAGTGTCGCCGAGGAACACGGGATGGGGGAACGTGACGTCGCGAAAGCCGAGGTTCGCGACCAACGTTCCGAGGGTGAGTTGGGTAATCGAGAGTCCCACCATGGTGGAAAGAGTGAAGAGACTGTTGACGAGTCGCTGACCAAAGAACTGTTGGGCGGACCACGCGGCGTCGAGGTGTAAAGGTTGGGGATTCATCGTCAAAGTCGAGAAGATGACGTTGTCAGCCTCGGTCACGGTGCGACCAGGTCGGTGGCGATAGAGGGTGCCGACGGCGAACTCTTCGAGCCACAGGCCGCGCTGCTCTACGACGTGGTCGTCGTCACTTGCCATCGTCAACTCCTTGCTCGTCGATGCTGTTCCACGGTTGATAGTAGGTGGTCCTCGGGGGTGCCCGCGGGCCCGGGGCTTATGACTATCCTTCGAGACTTTCCCCTAGGAGGAGCGCCGCATTAGTCGAGTTGCGGGGTCGAAACTGACTTTCGAGTGGCGGTTCGAGGGCTCGCCCAGCGGCGACCACCAAGTATCACTAACCTGGCGAAATGGGCCCGTTTCCGTGGAGCTTGTAGGCCGTGGCCGAGGTTGATGACGACGTCACCTGGCGCACTCGGATTGATTCGCGCAGCGAGGAGTTTCTCGTCAACCGGCGGTATCAGGAGTCCCTAGTCAATGAACTTCGACAGCGCCTCTCGATCGCCGCGCTCGGTGGTTCGAGCGTGAGTCGTGAGCGTCACACCAGCCGAGGCAAGTTGCTTCCTCGTGAGCGCGTGGACGCGCTCCTCGACGTGGGGAGCCCCTTCCTCGAGCTCTCGCCTCTGGCGGCTAACGGACTCTACGACGACGAGGCGCCCGCCGCGGGAATCATCACCGGCGTGGGTCGGGTGAAGGGCCGAGAGGTCGTCGTCATCGCCAACGACGCGACTGTTAAGGGTGGCACCTACTTCCCGCTCACCGTGAAAAAGCACCTTCGCGCACAAGAGGTGGCGCTGGAGAACCGTCTGCCCTGCGTCTACCTGGTCGACTCCGGGGGGGCGTACCTGCCCCTGCAGGACGAGGTCTTTCCCGATCGTGATCACTTCGGTCGTATCTTCTTCAACCAGGCGCAGATGAGTGCGAGGGGCATCGCCCAGATTGCCGCGGTGCTCGGGTCGTGCACGGCCGGCGGCGCTTACGTGCCCGCCATGAGCGATGAGGTAGTCATCGTCAAGGACCAGGGCACGATATTCCTGGGTGGACCCCCGCTCGTCAAGGCGGCGACCGGCGAAGTCGTCGACGCCGAGGATTTGGGCGGAGGACTCCTGCACGCGCGCGTGAGTGGGGTCGTCGATCACGTGGCCGACGACGACCACCACGCCCTGCGCATCGTTCGTCAAATCGTGTCCTCGCTAGGTGAGCGAGCACCGACGCCCTGGGCGATGCGCGAGAGCGAAGAGCCACTCCTCGACATCAACGAGCTTTACGGCGTGATCCCTCGGGATGCGCGCACTTCCAGCGACGTACGTGAGGTCATCGCGAGACTCGTCGATGGCTCGCGTTTCCAGGAGTTCAAAGCTCTCTACGGGCCGACGCTGGTCACTTGCTTCGCTCACATTGAGGGGCACCCCGTCGGAATCGTCGCCAACAACGGCGTGTTGTTCTCGGAGTCGGCTCTTAAAGGGGCTCACTTCATTCAACTCTGCGATCAGCGAAGGATTCCGCTCATCTTTCTGCAGAACATCACCGGCTTCATGGTGGGTCGCACGTACGAGGAGGGGGGCATCGCCAAGCATGGAGCCAAGATGGTGAACGCGGTGGCGTGCGCGCGTGTCCCGAAGCTGACGGTCGTCATCGGTGGTTCTTTCGGCGCGGGTAACTACTCGATGTGCGGGCGCGCTTACTCGCCGCGCTTCTTGTGGATGTGGCCGGGCGCGCGCATCTCAGTCATGGGTGGTGACCAGGCGGCCGCCGTGCTGGCGACCGTGAGGCGCGACCAGATCGAGGCGCGTGGTGAGCAGTGGGGCGTGGATGAGGAGGTGGCGTTTAAAGAACCGATTCGTGCACGCTACGACGCGCAGGGTAACGCCTACTACTCCACGGCGCGATTGTGGGATGACGGCGTCATCGACCCCCTCGATACGCGCACCGTCCTGGCTCTCGCGTTGAGCGCGTGCGCCAACGCCCCCCTCGCCGAGGTGGCCTACGGCATCTTTCGGATGTAGGGATAGAACGTGTTCGACACCGTCCTGGTCGCTAACCGCGGAGAGATTGCGGTGCGCATCATCTCGACGCTGCGTGCGATGGGAATTCGATCGGTGGCGGTCTACAGCGATGAGGATGCCCACGCGCGCCACGTGCGCGACGCTGATCTCGCGGTTCGCTTGGGTCCGAGTGCCGCGCGGGAGAGCTACCTCAACATTGAGCGGGTGCTCGCCGCCGCGAGGAGTTGCGCGGCGCAGGCGGTACACCCGGGCTACGGATTCCTCTCGGAGAACGCTGACTTCGTGCGCGCCTGCGAGAGCGCGGGAGTCGTCTTCATCGGGCCCAGCGCCGAGTCCGTCGAGATGATGGGCGACAAGATCGCGGCGAAGGCGGCCGTGGCGCAGGCCGGAGTGCTCGTCGTCCCGGGGCGCGCGCACGCGGGAATGGACGACGATGAACTCGCCCGAGTGGCTGAGGACATTGGTTACCCGGTCCTCGTTAAACCGTCGGCGGGTGGCGGAGGGAAGGGTATGCGCTTGGTGCGCTCGCGGGATGACCTCGCCGAGGCTCTCCTCTCGGCCCGGCGTGAATCGGCGGCGTCTTTCGGAGACGACACCCTCTTCATCGAGCGCTACATCGAGAGCCCCCGACACATCGAGGTGCAGATCCTCGTGGACAACTTCGGCCACGCCGTGCACTTGGGGGAGCGCGAATGCTCCCTGCAGCGCCGTCACCAGAAGGTGATAGAGGAAGCCCCATCGCCATTCGTCGGCGAGGAGTCTCGTCGCAAACTCACCGACGCCGCTTTGCGAGTCGCGGCGGCGGCACAGTATCGGGGCGTGGGAACGGTCGAATTCATCGTCTCCTCGCAGTACCCCGACGAGTTCTACTTCATGGAGATGAACACTCGCCTTCAGGTGGAGCATCCGGTGACCGAGATGGTGACCGGCCTGGACTTGGTGGAGATGCAACTTCGCGTCGCGGCTGGTGAGGAGTTGCCCTTCTGCCAGGACGACGTGCGTCTCGTAGGACACGCCATCGAGGCGCGCATCTACGCCGAGGATCCGTCGCGCGACTTCTTGCCGACCGGGGGAGAGTTACTCGTCGTGCGAGAGCCTGTCGGCGAGGGTGTGCGCGTGGACAGCGCCTTGCGGGCGCACACCCACGTGGGGACCACGTACGACCCGATGGTGGCCAAGGTCATCAGCCACGGCGTGGACCGCAACCAGGCACTGAGCAGATTGGATCGAGCCCTGAGCGACCTGGTTACTTTCGGGGTCGTCACCAATACCTCGTTCCTCCGACGTCTCCTCGCCCACGGCGACGTGCGCGCGGGCGCTTTGGACACGACTCTGATCGCGCGACTACTCGAGGAGGACCACGTCGAGGTCGAGTCCGACGAGCTCGTCGAGTGCGCGAGTGCCTTCGCGGTGGCGACCCTGCAGGAACTGCAAGGGGGTGCTGTCGGAAGATCACGCTTCGATGTCCTCGACGGATGGCGAGTAGGCGAGCGCGCGACGACCCACTCCTCGTTACAGTCGTCGTTCGCGGGGGGGCTCACCGTGCAAGTCTCGGGTGAGCGGGGCGAGTATCGGATCACCGTGGATGATCGGAGTTCCGAAGCGCACGTGCGTTGTCTCGACTCACGACTCCTGGAGCCCCACGTGCGCGAGCTCACGTTGAACGTCGATGAGCGGACGTTCGTCGTGCTCGTCGCGCACGAGGGTCCTATGACTTGGATCGCGCACCGCGGGACGACGTCGTGGTGGAGGGTGTTGCCGGCACGACGTCGCGAAGACGTCGGTATCAATCACGACGGTGATGTCCGTTCACCCATGCCCGGGGTGGTCATCCACGTCGGCGTGCGAGCGAATGACCGGGTGTCACCCGGTGACGCGCTGGTGGTGGTCGAAGCGATGAAGATGGAGTACGCCCTACGTTCTCCGTTCACCGGTCAGGTCGAGGAGTTGTTGGTGCACGTTGGCGATCAGGTAGTGCTCGATCAAGTCGTGGCGCGCGTTCGCGCCGACGTCGATGAGGCGGCATCGTCGAGTGATCAGGTGCACTCGTGAGCGAGGACACCTTGCGTGAGAGACGGAGAGTACGAGGAGAGGAGGAGTGATGATTGAGACTGATTTGACCCCGGAACAAGAGATGTTGCGTCGAACGGTGGCCGACTTCGCGCGCGACGTGGTGGCGCCGGTGGCGCCACACCACGACGCCACCGGCACCTTCCCCTACGAGGTGGTACGACAAATGGGCGAGATGGGTCTCTTTGCTCTGCCCTTTCCCGAGGAGTACGGCGGTATGGGCGGAGACTACTTCACGTTGTGCTTGGCCATCGAGGAGTTGGCTCGGGTCGATCAGAGTGTGGCCATCACTCTCGAAGCCGGATGTTCCTTAGGCGCGATGCCGGTCTTTCGCTTCGGTACCCCCGCCCAGAAGGACTACTGGTTACCGCAACTGTGCTCCGGGCAGGCGCTCGGCGCCTTTGGACTCACCGAACCAGACGCGGGATCTGACGCGGGCGGCGCTCGTACCACAGCACGCCTGGAGGACGGGGCCTGGGTGATTAACGGTTCAAAGAGTTTCATCACCAATTCGGGCACGACGCTCACCCGGCTGGTGACGGTCGCGGCCGTCACCGATGGTGACGCGGCGCGCCACCGCATCAGTTCGATCTTGGTGGAGGTTCCCACGGAAGGATTCGTCGTCGACAAGGCCTACGACAAGGTCGGCTGGCACGCCTCGGACACCCACCCGTTGTCGTTTCAAGACGTTCGTGTACCCGAGGAGAACTTGTTGGGCGAGCGTGGTCACGGCTACGCGAACTTCCTCACGATCTTGGACGAGGGGCGAATCGCTATCGCGGCGCTGGCGGTTGGCGCGGCCCAGGGATGCGTCGACGAGAGCATCGCTTACGCGAATTCACGAACAGCCTTCGGACGCAGTATTGGTCGCAACCAGGCCATTGCATTCAAAATTGCCGACATGGAGGCGCGGACCTACGTTGCGCGCTGCGCTTACTACGACGCCGCAGCGCGCATGCTCTCGGGGCGCCCCTTCAAAAAAGAGGCATCCATCGCCAAATTGGTGGCTAGTAACGCGGCGATGGATAACGCGCGTGACGCCACTCAGATATTCGGCGGGTCCGGCTTCATGAACGAGAGTCCGGTAGCGCGTCACTACCGCGACTCCAAGATTCTGGAGATCGGCGAGGGTTCCAGCGAGATGCAGCGGATGCTGATCGCCCGATTGATTGGCGTCGAATCGGGTGAGTGATTCCGTCTCGAAAGCGCCAGCGGTTTTCTCGACCCGACCTCACCACGACGTGACTCATCCCCGGAGATTTTTCTGATCAAGGGCTCCGCTCTCAGAATCCTCCTACAGGCGAGCGCGAGCATTGTGGAACAGGCGACCCCGAGTCGTTCTCGTGGAGGACCTCGCGTCATTCTCGCTGATAAGTAGTCCGACGTGTTCGAATGTGAGGTGAGGAGATGAAGGCGAACTGGTGGAGACGTCTGGAACAACGATGGGGGGGGTTACGCTCGGGATGCCGTGATGGGCCCCACAACCCACGAGCGCCTCAGTGGGACTTCCGCGAATTAGTTGTGACCAGGTTCTCTAGACGCCTGTGAGAGGCGTGGGCCCCTTCATTTGGAACATTAATCAGTCCCAATTAGGACGGCCCACTCTGCCGAAACGGAAACGTGGACTCCTGATTTGTTCATGGTGTCCCCTTTGTCGCTTCCGCGGGACAAGTCTGCTATCGCCACATTGTGTACCTCTGGTGATGCGCGGCAGCGACGCGCTCCCGCTTAAGCCCTGCGTAAAAGTATTGGCGAGGATGTTCCACGGCGTGAGGTTCGCTGAATCCGTGCCGAGACGGGTTGAGGGGGTACGGTGTGCCGAATGAGTGACACTTCTCGTCTGCACACGCCTCCCAAACTCCAAGCCGGGGACCACGTTGCGGTGGTCTCACCATCATGGGCCGGCGCTGGAGTCTTCCCGCGTGTGCACGACATTGGCGTGGGAGTTCTGCGGGATGCTTTCGGACTTGTGCCGGTTGAGTTCGCAACTACTCGTCAAGTAGGTGCGAGCCCCGAGGAGCGCGCACGAGACTTGAATGTAGCTTTTGCGGATCCAAAAATTAAGGCACTTGTGGCCGTCATTGGCGGCTCAGACCAACTTGCGGTGCTCCCACATCTTGATGCCGACACAATTGCCGCCAACCCGAAAGCGTTCTTCGGCTATTCGGACAACACCAACCTGCTGAACTACTTATGGAACCTCGGTGTTGTGGGCTACCACGGTGGATCCACCTTGGTACATCTTGCCCGTCCCGGAGGCGTCCACCCCGTGTTTCTTACGTCTCTCCGCCATGCTCTCTTTGATAGTGAAACGGTAGAAATTGAGCCCGTGTCGGAGTTCACCGATCTGCAGCCGGACTGGGATGACCCGTCGACCCTCGTGACTCCGCTGACAACGACCAACGAGACAGGTTGGCATTGGCACAACGCAACACGAGTTGTGACTGGGAGAACCTGGGGAGGAAACCTCGAAGTTCTTCACTGGAACCTTGCGGCGAATCGCTGGATCAAGCCGAACGAGGTGTACCGCGACTGCGTGCTCATTCTTGAAACTTCAGAAGAGATGCCGTCATCGGAGGAAGTGTTTCAGATGTTGCGCAACTTTGGTGAACGTGGACTACTCGCACAATTTCCAGCGGTAGTGTTCGCAAAGGCCAAAGCTTGGAGTACTCAAAATCCCCTAGATGAGGTGGAGCGCTCTGCGTTCCGCGCGGCACAGGAACTTGCAGTGCTCCAAGCATTCAAAATTTATAACCCAGCTGCGATGATTGTGTATGGCCCCGATTTCGGTCACACGGATCCCCAGTACGTTCTTCCTTACGGTGGACTGATGACAATCGACGGAATATCTCAAAAGATCACTGTGCAGTATTAGAGATCATCAAGTTGGGTCGCGAAAAGGACCGAGTGGAGATCTCCCCTTCAGACTGCTGTCCTACTTGGTTTAAGAGCGTGGTTGAATTCTTCTGTTCGAGGCCTGGAGTCGTCAAACTGCGCGCCGAACTATCCGCAAAGTCCCGCGCGGAAGTCCCGCCCTCGTAGCTCAGGGGATAGAGCATCGGTTTCCTAATCCGAGGATTGATGTGGCAAAGACTGAGAAGCGGTGGAAAATGGGGCTTTTCGCTCGCCATAAATGGCTCACCGAGCAATCGCGTTGCAGAATTTTGGAGCAACATTGGAGCAAATCGAAGGGGTGTTTGAGGCCCTTTCGAGTCCTGATTACCATCGAAGGAATTGGATGGGCACATGGCGTCACGCGGAGGTCGCAGCGGCAATGCTCGTTCAGCTCGAAAAGAGTCCAGCCGTACGCAGGTGCCGACGAACCACACGCACCACGGTGTCGAATTGCGGTGGCTCGGCAAGATGATCGGACATCTCTCGGCCCCATCGGTCTTTGTAACGAATGATGCGATCAGCGAATTTGTCGGCGAACGTCGCAGGATCCAGACCTTTTGCTTCCGCTTTCTTCTCGAACAGCAGGCGTACTTCATCGAGAGACACGCCCATGTCTTCGACAAGTCTAAAGATGTCGTACAGATCTCGACATTGCACGCGCTGGATCAGGCAGCGCAGCTACTCGGCCGTAATCTCGTCGAGGGAGTAGACAGCGAACGGTACAGCCTCTGGGAGATCCGACCACACGCGGTCGAGAATTGTGCGCTGCTCGACCGCGGCTACAACCTCGGAGTCAGAGATATCTAACTTAACAAGACGCGGCTTGCGAGCCTCCAACGGCCCGCCGTAGGCAATTCGATTTCCCGCATCAGTGAGTTCGAGAACTGGGAGACCCGCGTGGTCGCGTGCGAAATCCAACACCTCGGTCGTTGAGTCAGTTGCTGCGCCGGCACTTGTACCGATGATGGTGAAGTCCAGGTCCGCTGAGTAGCGGTAGTCATTGATGTGCACCAGACGAAGGGCCGTTCCGCCCTTGAAGACGAGTTGTCCGCCATCGCTTGGCTTTGCTCGGTGGAGTTGAGCGACGATGTGAGCAAGGACGTAGTCTCGTTCAGCAATCAACGCGTCAACGCCATCGTCGTCGGCCCGACGCGTGATCGCAAACCGGGTCAGCATCGCTAGTTCCCCACGACCGCTTGTAACTCGTCGATTGTCATATTCCATGCCACCCGAAACCGTGAGTCCGTCCACGCGACCCGATCATCTCTTGGATCCAACCGGATCACCTGTTGCCGCTTACTTACTGCTGGTGCAAGTGTCAGTGGCAAATGGAGAGCTGTTGCAATCGAGGCGAGACGTCGTTCTGCAGCCACGCCGCGTGCGCCGAAGTTCTTCGCTAGGTGCGCGATGCGCACTGAATCCGCATCTCGTGATCCAGAAGCGACAGCGTCGCCAAGACGTTCCGCTCCTCCGATGAGGTCCACACGAAGAGCGCATTCAAACAATGCTCGCTCCAGCGACGATCGCCACGAGTTCTTGACAACTTCGGCATCTAAGTGAATTGTCTCTGGTTTCTCCACCACGAGACGAAGAGGTCTGCGACTGACGGCGGTAAACCGAACTCTTTCGGTGCATGCGACGTAGATCGTCCGGACCGGATGACTCAGCACTCCAAGTTCGCTCAAGGCACTCAGGTAGGCAATTCGGTGCTCTCGGCCTTCGAACGCGGCTCTGACGGCACTGCCGAGATCCTGCGTTACCAAAGAGGTACCCAGCGCACCTAATGGTCGGATCGCGTAATGACCTCGTGCGAGCTTGTCCACCAGACCCTTCTTGCTGAGCCGTGCCAGGAAGTTCGCTGTCGCTTCAGTGGAAACCTTGAGACGGGCCCTGGCCTCCTCGAACGTGAACTCGTCTCGGCCCTCTGACAGCAGGGTGTCGATGAATTCGAGTTGACGGGCCATCCGGACCTCCTGCGAGTCAGTACAGCAGTAACTCACTTAAAACGTTAGTTACTGAGATGTTAGCCAACAAACTTATAACTCACGTAAAACGTGAGTTACTGTACTTGTACAAAAACTCCATTTGGATAGGGTATTGCGGAATCTTAAGTAGGGTATGTCAGAAA
>JAGXAY010000146.1 GCA_018971385.1 Acidobacteriota bacterium
ATTCCTGCTGATCGGTGATGTCGTCCAAGAGACTCAATATCGAGGCTTCGTTACCAGAACGAGGTAGAACGGTAACGGCCGCAGAGATGATGCGATCTCGCGACGCCAGCGGAGCTGAGAACTCTCGTGAGGCAACCGTGTCACCTTTAAGTAGTTCATCCCACATGGAGGTGAGTTCGTGATGAACGACGACGGGCCACTGGGGAGTGACGTTGTCTCCGGGAGTTTTCCATCCCAGCAACCGACTCGCGGTTGCGTTCCACCAGCGAGGGTTGCCGTGAGCGTCGGTTTCGATAATGCCGACTGGAGCGGCATTAATCAACACCCGGAGCCGTTCCTCGCTCGACGCGACCGACCGGTGAAGGCCGAGGGACTCGATGGATACACCAGTCATTTGGGCCAGCAGTGTCAAGAGTTCACGATCTTCACCACTGAACGTTCGTTCCCGTCGCACGGCGTAGTGCCCCATGTAATCCCCGTTGGAACCTCGAACTGGGGCGCACATCCAGAGACCGTCAATCCAGGACGGTTCGTTGTCGCGCCGCCCGAGGGGCCATGTCACGTGGCGCGCGTCCAATTGCTGGTGAACGCGGGGAAGTCGCCCCTTCGCTACGTGAACCGCGAGCGGTGCATCTTCGCCGAGTACCGTGACCTCAACAACGGCTTCGTCGGCGTCAAAAATGGAACGAGCGGCACGTACGAGGTCACGAGCAACGTCTTCTTCGTCGCTGCGATCGGACACCGCTAAGGAGACTGCAATCAATTGGTGGAGTTGACTGGCCAGCCGTTGCGATCCCCGAATCGCTTCACGAAACTCTTGGCGAAGACGCCAGCGTTCGACGTCTGCCCCAAAAAGGGTGATGAGGTCGTCGACCCCTTCTTCCTCCTTTTCCGTCCATGGTCCATCGTTGGTTCGACGCTCCACTAGTACGTAGGGTGCATCGTTACGAGGAAGACCAGCCCGAAACGAACGAACGGCGGGAGCGGGAATTCGAGCGTGTCGCAGGTGGCTGCAGGGTGCTTCTCGGGGACATATACAAGTGGCGGCAACGACGAGGTCATCGGCATCCAGAACTCCGCACCACTCGACGTCCGCCTTCACGGCATTCACGAGAGTGGTAGCGAGAAGTCCCCACGGACCGTGAAGCCCCGCCGGTGCCATTAAGTCGGTGGCGTCGCGACGATAGGTGTTCCACCACTGACGAGTGTTCACAAGGGGCGTCCCGAAAAGAGGGCGTAATCCTCGAGAAATCGGTCCACTTCCTCGACTTCGAACGGGCGAGCAAAGAAGAAACCCTGAGCTGAATCGACGTCCTCGCGTTGGAGGGTTGCTCGCTGAGTATCGTCCTCGACGCCCGAAGCCACAATTCGAACTCCTGCCGCTCGTGCGTCACTGACGAAAGAGTGGAGAGCTTGGGAACTTTCCGCGTCCGCCAGTGTGTTGCTCACAAGCTGGCGCTCCAATTTGGCCTCAGTGATTCCGGCGGCTACGAGAGTAGACACGCTCGGTGTTCCGGGAATGACGTCGTCAAGGGCCAGGGTAATTCCTATCTCGGCGAGTTGACGCATCGCTTCTACCCTCGAAGGGGTGAGGGCGTCGAGGGAAAACTCCAGGGTGAGATGGCGAGGTGAGAATCGGCTAGCGCGCAGGTTGGCGCGTACAACGTCTGTGAAGGTGGCGTCATCTAGTTCGTTGGACGAGATGTTCACAGACACGGAGAATCGATAGCCCTTGGCGTGCCACTCCGAACCCTGATAGCAGGCACTAGCCAACACCCAGCGGCCGACCTCCGTTAATCGACCGGTTTCTTTCAAAATCGGTAGAAAATCAGCTGGATATAGAACTCCCCGACGGGGGTGGCGCCACCGAAGAAGCGCCTCGACCCCAACAAACGACCCGTAGTGGAGGTCGATTTCGGGTTGGTACACGAGGTACCACTCCTCGTCACGAGTAGCGCGTTCCAACTCATCGCGAAGTTCGGGGGTAGGCGTCACTCTCCTCCTCGCGCTGAGCTATCCACTTTGGTGCCTGAATTTACCAGGCGACTCTCACCATAACGAGGTGAACGGGCGAATTCCAACGGGAAACCAGGGATTTGACCAGGAATTTTGGTGCACTGCTCCGAATTGGGCAGATGTTGTGACGCGCGTGAGATGGTCGTTATCTGGCATTGGGAATCTTGCCTCATGACAAAGAGGAACTTCAACTGGGGACACGAAACCAGGAGGAGTGCCATCGCCAAAGTCGTGGCGGCTACAGCTGCGATGGCGGTAGTCGTTCCCGGTGTGAGTTACGCCGCGAGTCTGTCGAAGGTTGGGCCGACAGTTCACCTTCGGGAGTCCGTCAATGTCGTGGGTGCGCAGGTTGGATCTAGCCACGACTCGTCCCTGGTTCACGTGGTCCGGTCCGGACTTGTTTCGATGCCGACCCTTTTGAGCAACAACCGTCGGTACCGGCCGACGACGACAACTACCGTCGCTCCGACGACGACATCCACCGTCGCCCCGACTACCACCACGACCGTCGCCCCGACTACCACCACGACCGTCGCCCCGACTACCACCACGACCGTCGCTCCGACGACCACC
>JAGXAY010000040.1 GCA_018971385.1 Acidobacteriota bacterium
GCCTCACCCCCGAGTGGCGTGAGGAGGTGGAACAGCTCCTCAAACAGGCCTTTGCATCGGCCGTGCCGACCGAGGAGTTCCATCGTCTAGGGGAGTACGAGCAACTTTGGGGTGGGGAGCCGTTTTGACCAGAGAGGTGGACTGGCTTCAGCGTCTCGCTTCGGCGGCGATGGACCTGCCCATGGACACGGGTCCGCGCCCGTACTGGTCGCAGCGTCGTAGCCGATCGCAGGCTCCGGCAAGCACCGATCTTCCGGCCACCGTACGACGTGTCCGAGTGGAAGTTGATCGGCTAACCCGCGACCACTGGTTCGCGCAGACGCTCGGATTCGACTGCGTAGATGGGGCGGGTCAGGTGGACACGACGCTGGAGGAAGAGCTCGACCGACGCCTGGGAAAGCCGCAGTTAATCAGTGTCGACGAAGACCTCTGGACTGAAGATGACCTGTGCGACTTTGTCGAGGTGCTGCACGACCTTGCTTCCCGGCCTACGAGGGCTTGGTACCACAGCTATGCAGACTGCGGCGTGCACCCCAGCGCGTTCGACCGAGCATCTGGACAAGGGCTCTACAGATGGAGAATCAACCAGCTACTGGACCAGTCGTCGCTCGGCCTGCGCCTAGCCGACACGGGAGACGATGCGGGACGAATGGTTCGCACGCTGCCACCGATGGTGGAAGAACTCGTTGATGAGATGGGCGATGTCACGGCCACGAATGACCCCCACGTGCCACACGCGATTGCTCTGTACCGAGTCCGCGGAGCGACGCGAGAGGACAAGAAGGCGGCAGTCGTCGAACTCGGCCTCTTCCTCGAGCAACACCGAGAGGTCCTGACCAACAGCGTGACGAAGGCGACCGCTGATCCTTTCTTCGAGTTGCTCAATAAGTTCGCCCTCCGCCACCGAAACGCCAACCAGGTCGATGGCTACCCGGACGAAGTGCTCGACTGGGCGTTCCACTGGGCACTCGCCACTGTCCGCCTGGTTCAGGTGCTCATCTCCGCGGCCACCTCAGACACCACCGCGTAGTCGCAGGAACGCAACCGCGGGTCTGGGTACTAATACGGAGACGGGCTGTCGGCAGTGCGCCGAGTCTCGAACCGCAGACCGCCGGAAGCACTTTCCGGGACCAGCCCTTAGAAGACACCTGTTGGGGGTATCCATCTCGAAGGAGTAGTTCTGGTCAGAGGGGTCACGACGGCGAGTATTCGAGACGCTCGTTCGGCCAGGCGACCAGGTACTTCGCAGTGCGGTCACTCCGCTGAAATGGATACCCCAACAGAGCAGCATGATCCGATGAACGGCAATCCCGTAGGCCGTCCCAGGTTCAATCCTCTAGTGGCAGCGCGCAGCAGAGCCAGCGCTTCGGATCAGGGACGGACTCTCACCAACGTCCGACGGGCGAGGTCGATCTGTTCGGGCGTTGGCTCGTCAAAGGCCGCCCGGGTGGTTGGGTCGGCCTTCCAGGTTGCCACCATCGCCCGGTAGTCGGGCTCGGAGCCGTGGCTGTTGAGGCGGTCGCCCGCGTACTCGATCGAACTGTAGCGATGAGCGGGCTCAACTAGGAAGACTGCAAAGCCGTACGCCCCCTCTGGCCCAACCCTGGCGTTGCCGTCGAACCCGGGGAAGAGAGCCTCTCGAGGTACCGAGCCATCAGCCTCGCGAAGCACATGTTGGCACCAGGCGTACATCTCGAGGGTGTCGTATACGTAGTCCTTCACTTCCTTGGGAAGTTCATCAGCGATGTAGTCCATCATCGGGTAGAAGCCGCTGTAGCCGCTCGTAAGAGCCTCGATGCCCTCCCGGAAGTCGTTGTCGGGGTTGAGCTCCTGGCGCAGTTCCAGCAACTGGATAAGCAGTAGGCGCTCGGACTTGCTGAGCGACATCGCACGCCTCCGTCTCGATACGGGTGTCCACGCCCTGTGGCTCCCACACTTGAAGGTACCGCTACCGGGCCCCGTTGCTCGGATCCCCTTCGGAGTCCTCTTGCCGTTCATCACTCGGACGCCAACCATGTAGCACCTACGACGCCGATTGCTCCCGCTGAAACCACTCGAGGGTCGTAGGGTCGAGCTGTCGTTCGAACGCATGCCAGAGCTTCACCACCGCATCGTGCGCGGCCTGCCACGACCTCTGCACCTCAGACCACGATGCCGCATCGGCTCGCGCCGTCGTGATGTGGTTCAAGCGCTTGTTGAGACCCTCCCAGGCCGACGTGAGGACGCTCTCGTACTGGCCGACACCCCACTCGCTCAGGTAGTCGGTGGCCACGACGTCGTCCTCCCATTGCCCCGGCGACCTGAAGAACTCGATGAGGTTGCGCAGGTGGAGCAGGTAGCACTCGATCAGCGCATTGCGCTCCGGCGATGGGCCCGGGCCCACTAGCCCCTCCACCTTCTCGTTGAGCTGCTGCGCCGCCCAGTTCCACATGCGCCACTCGTAGAGCACGTGGCCCGCCAGTTCTTCGAGCGCCCTCGGCCCGTGGGGTCCGTGAGTCGCCCCGGGCACCCTCTTCTTGCGCCGGGCCGTGGACGATCCGGTCTCAGCCACCTCGTACCCCGCGCGGTCCTCGGGTCCGACGTCAGAGGAGCCCCGCCGATTCGGCATCACTCGCCCTGCAGCCCCGGCAGCGCGCCCGCCTCCCGGAGCGCCGCCTTGATCTCCTCGATCGCTCCCTCGAGGTACGTCGACGACCAGAGGTGCGTGGTGGTCAAGACCGCGACGCTGCTCTGGGCCCCGAACCGTTCAGGGAAGAGCACCAAGCGGCCCTCCAGTAGCCGCATCAAGGCCGTCCGCGCCAAGGTCTCGGGGGCTCCGTAGCCCGGCACCCACATGGTGTCGTGGGCCGAGACCTGGTCGTTGAAGAGCTCGCGCATCTGCAGAACCACGTCCATCAGGCCCTCGAGACGACGAAGGAGCGCGTCACCCTCTGCGATCCGCGCCGCCCTCTCTGACGCGACCGCGGACCGGACCGCGGCCGAGGCGGACTGCTCTGAGGACTTGGCGGACCTCTCGCCCTGGTCGAGCGTCCTGACGCCGATCACGACGACGGCCACCAGGGCCGCCAGCGAGACGAGGAACGACGCCAGGTTCATGACGCCCAGTAGAGCACCCGAGTGTCACAGTTCGGAGTCCGTGGCCGTCCTTGACGACCACGTGGACTCTCCTCCAGGCGCGCCAGAGCGGCCACGCGATTCACTAACGCGGTCACCCCGCCGACCGCTGGAGCGCCGCGACGGCCGTGGTCTGGGACCTCGAGCTCGCCTCAGGTGACGGGATCTTCGACGGGATTGATGGGCTTCGGCGACTCTAGGCGACGCCCCGCCCAAGCGCTCTGTACCTGCTGCCCCACCGCTGAGAAAGATTCTCACCTAAACCCAAAATCGCCAATAAAATGAGAACTGCCAGTCATAGGTGCTGTGATTACAGGGAATGTGTGCCTCTCATCGTTACTCGCGCACGGTAGTATAATGAGATCTATGAGAACCACAGTGGCGCTCGCCGACAACATCGAGGATCCGTGGCGCACGGGTATCGAGAACGTCCCGACGGTCAGCCTCCTGCTCCGAGCGCCGGCCTCGGCCCTGCTCGGCGCGGGCGTCGTACAGTCCCTCGAAGTCCGACGCATCACGGGGCGCGAGGCCCAGCACCTCGACGAGTTGGCTGATCCGACGGCGAGTGCGCTGCTGCTCGTCGTGGAGGCCGTCCTCGACGACGCGAGCGCCATGGGGCTCCAGGACCGCGGCATTGCCTACGCCGACGCGGCCGGACGGGCCTGGGTGCCTGGTGCTCCACGCTCGGCGCCCGCTCAGCCGAAGCGGCGGCGAATGCGCACTTCCTCGATACGCGCCGCCCAGCTGATCGCCGATCACCCGGACACGAGGTGGACGGAGACCCTGCTGGCCAAGCAGGCCCAGGTCTCCAGTGGGACGGCGCACAACCTCGTGCGTGACCTTCTGTCGCTCAATCTCGTCCAGCGCGCCGGAGAGGGCAAAGCGGGGGTGTGCTCACGCGACACGCGGGGGCTGCGGCGCTGGCTCGTCGCTCAGGCACGCCGCGAGCAGCCACTCATGGTGTCGTGCTACATCCCGGGCGTCGAGGACCTGGCTGTCGAGATTGACGGCGTCCCGCTCATCCGCAGCGGGGCCGAGGGCGCCCGACTACTGGGGGTGCCGGTGGTGTCCTCGATCCAGCGCGTGCTGATCCGGGTCCCGATCTCCTCGGGCCTGGAGGACCTTCCGGCCCGTCTCGGGGGGCTACGAACCGCGGCGGGTGCCAACGTCGTCCTCGTGGAGGACCGGGACCGCTTCGCCGCGAACGACGCACGCCTGGTGCACGGCGTGTGGGTCGCCCCGCCGAGTCGCATCGCGATCGATCTCACCTTGGAGCCGCGCGGCGACGCGGCGAGCTCGGTCTTCCTCGACCTGTGGGGCGAGGGAGTCCTATGACGCGCGACGAGCGTCACCCGGTCGATCCCATGGTGGAGGAGGCTGCCAGTCTCCTGTATCTGCTCGGGGGCATGGGTGCGAAGCACCTCGTACTCATCGGGGGCCTGGTGCCACCCCTTCTCGTGAAGGAGCCCCGAGAGGCCCACGTCGGCACGTCGGATCTCGACATCTGCCTGTCGGTGGCGATCTCCCAAGGGGCGACCGCGGAGTACTACGAGTCCATCGAGGAGCTCATAGCTCCGTACTTCGAGCCGACAGTCGGAACCAGTTTCCGGTGGCGCAAGATGGCCGGAGCACCGGGGCTGCCGATCCTGGTCGACTTCCTCGCGCCGCGCGGTGAGTCCGCACCACAGGCCGACGGTACCCACTCCCTGAGCGACGACACCGCGGCCCGCAACGCCGGGACCCGCCTGCGCCCGTTCGTACTGGAGACCCAGGACCTGCTCGAGCTCGATGCGGTGGAGCGCGAGGTCGACATCGAGTTGCTCTACAAGCCCACTCCGACCCGGGCCATCGTGCGCTTTCGCCACTCGGGTCCCCTAGGGCTCCTCGTGGCGAAGGCCTTCGCGCTCAACGGACGCGATGACGACAAGGACGGGTACGACGTCGCCTGGTTCTGCCTCAACCTCGACCGTGGCCCGGAGGAGGCCGCGCGCCAGATCGCGGAGCGCCCGGCGTTCAACCACCCGCTGGTGCCCGAAGCACTGGCGCTTTTGAAGCGAGCATTCCAGGGACCCGAGTACCAGGGACCGACCGGGTACGCCAACGTACTCGCGCGCACTCACGGCGAGGATCCCGATCTGCACGTGCAAGAACGCTTCGACGCGTTCCAGGCGACTCAGCGAGTGATCGAAGGGCTCATCGAGCGCATCGACTGGAACAAGCAGGCGAATGGCGGGCGCTCCTAGCGGGCTGCGGCCAGCGAGGCTGACTCACTGTTTGCCAACTGGCGTGACGGACTGGATTCTCCCAATCTCCTGATCACGGCCCCGGCTGTTAGAAGACGAGCGACTTCTTGTTAGAAACCCGCGCCGGGCCTCTCCAGAGCCCAAACGCCCCAAGGCCCCCGACTTTCGTGAACTCCTCACCAAGAGGCTGTATTGCAACACCTGAGCCTTGACATTGGGCTTTCAGGTGATGGTTGACACAACAACAGCTGATCCTTGACACTGGTTGCCTGTTGACCGACACACAGAACAAAGCGTCACCAGGGTCACTTTGGCTACGGTCCTTACGACGCCCGCCACCCCTCGTCCGATCGAATCCGGGGGCGTCTCGCGAGACCCACCTGTCAATCCGAGGAAAAGTTCATTTTCGGCTGGTCTAACTCCGAGGGTCAGTTCCCGGGTGGCCCGGCCTCGATGTAGTCGCGAACCTCGCCGTGGTCGAGATGAAAAGGTCCGGGACCCGTGAGGAACCACGTCACGCCGGCGCTCGCCCACTCCTCGTATCGCTCGTCACGCCGAAATTCGAGTCGTTCATTCCGCTCGCCCCAGATCGCGACGTCGAAGTGGTCAAGGTCGGCCCCCGCTTCCGCCACGCGTTCGCGTAGTTCTCTCGCCTGAGCCGGTTCCGTAATCTGGATCGCCATCATTCCGTCGTGACGAGCAGCGCGACGAATCGGACCGAGGTGGGGCCACCGACCGGCCGTCCACGTTGTTATTCCGGTCGGGCGAAGTGCGGAGGGCTGATACGAGACCTGGGTGGCGGTGACGAACTCTCCCCGAAAGTGCACATCCTCGCCGCGCACGAGACCCGTGAAGACATGGAGACTCTCGTCGAGAGCCCGAGCGCGGGTCGCGAGGTCGGTCAGCTCGGCGAAGCAGGCGAGATCGCCCTCGGGGTAGTCGTCACCGAGACCAAACCCCATGATGAGACGACCGTTCGAGAGACGGTCGAGCGTCACCGCTTGGCGTGCGACGACGTGGGGGCGGCGTCGAATGAGTGGCGTCACCATGGGTCCGAGCGCGATGCGAGTGGTGAGTGCCGCCATGACGGCGAGGCAGGTGTAGGTATCGGCAATCTCTCGGACCGGTGGGGAGTAACGAAGGTGGTCCCACACGAAGAACCCGTCCCACCCGGCCTCTTCCGCCGTGACCGCGAGTTCCCCCAGGCGTGACGCGTCGGCGAGACCGTCGAAGGGGGGTAGGAAAAGCCCGTACTTCATGTTTGCTCCCCACTAGGTTCCTACGCCGTCTTACTACCTCGAGGACTCGTGGTGTCCCCGCGCCGCCCAGGTGTCCTCACGACAGACACAGTGATCCTCCGGACCCTCCACACCCTCATCCAGTGCCGTGAGGGATCGTCAACGTCGCCGACTCCCCACTTTCTCGGAATGTGGTCTCGATGCGCTGACCCCACCAGGTCGACGAGACCACCACGAGGGCACCGAGTACGCCGAGCAGATGGAGAGTCTCGCCGCCAATAACGACGGCCACGAGAGTCGACCACACCGGTTCTGTTCCCATCACGAGACTGGCGCGCGCGGCCGAGGTTCGCTGGATCGCCCACGTCTGGATGAGAAAGGCGGCGATGGTCGACACTCCGGCGAGGTAGATCAACCCGGTCCAGGACGACACCGAAAGGTGCCCGACGTGACGAAGAACCGATCCCCCGCCCACGAGCCAGTAGAGAACTGCGGACACGCCGCACCCCACCGCATTAAAGCGAATGGGGTCCAGCCTGGCCCGCGAAAGGACGTGTCCGAGGGACCCGAAGTACACGGTCCGCGCGAGGGCCGCCAGCAGGAAAACGAGGTCCCCCACGTAGACGTGAGACCACCCGTTAGCACCCACCAAGAGGGCGACACCGAGAAGAGCGAGGAGGGAAGCGACGTAGAAGCGTCGGGGCAACCAGCGTCGCAACGCCGCGTTTTCGTAGAGCGGAGTCCAAATAATGGCGAGACTGATGAGTAGTCCGGCGTGCGCCGCCGACGTCTTCGTCACTCCCCACGCCTCCAAATACAAGATGACGGTTTGACCCACTCCGTAGAGAGCACCGAGACGCCACTCCCGGGCACTCACCCGGCCCCGCCGTAGAGCGAGGACCCCAAGCCCGGCGCCCGCGAGAGTAAAACGCAGCGCCAAAACCGTGAGAACGGGCATCGCCCGGTCGAGGTCCTGAACGGTGAGATAGCTCGACCCCCACACGATGGCCACTCCGACGAGGGCGGCGTCAACGAGCCGGACCTTGGATGCCACCCGTCCAGGCTAGTGAGACCCGACGCGGGGCGGGGGCCTCGGTTAGCGTGAGGGCTGGAGGAAAATCATGACGACCGACCGATCCCAGATGACCCACCTCGAGCGTGAAAGGGCAGCAGTTCTCCACGCCTGGACCTCGTCCAACAACTACCACCCACTCATGGTGAAGGACGCGCACGGCGTCTGGGTGAGAGACGAGGACGACGTCACCTACCTCGACTTCTCCTCCCAACTCGTCAACACCAACATCGGTCACCAGCACCCGGCCGTCGTGGCGGCCATTCAAGAGCAGGCCGCGGTACTCACGACCATTGGCCCCCAACACGGCAACATCGTGAGAACGAGGGCGGCGGAACTCATCTTGGACCACGCCTTCAAGGGTGCGAGCAAGGTCTTCTTCACGACCGGAGGCGCGGAGTCCATCGAGAACGCGGTCCGCATGGCCCGCATCCACACCGGTCGCCACAAGCTCCTCGCCGCGTACCGGAGCTATCACGGTGGCACCGCGACGGCCGTCGCCCTCACGGGAGAGCCCCGACGGTGGCTCGTCGACAACGGATCGTCCGGCGTGGTGCACTTCTTTGGCCCCTTTCTCTACCGCAGCGAGTTTCACTCGACGACCGAAGCCGAGGAGTGCGAACGAGCTCTCGCTCACCTCGAGTCAGTCGTACGTTTCGAGGGCCCCTCGACCATCGCCGCCCTCGTACTGGAGTCCGTGCCCGGAACGGCCGGCATCATGGTGCCTCCTCCGGGGTACCTCGCCGGCGTGCGTGAGATCTGTGATCGCTACGGCATCGTCTACATCGCCGACGAAGTGATGTCGGGCTTCGGCCGCACCGGTCGCTGGTTCGCGTTCCAGGATCACGGCGTCACCCCCGACCTCGTCACTTTCGCCAAGGGCGTGAACTCGGGCTACGTCCCGCTCGGTGGAGTCATCCTCAACGAGGCCATCGCCGCCACCTTCGACGAGCGGTACTACCCCGGTGGTCTCACCTACTCCGGTCACCCCCTGGCCTGCGCCGCTGCGGTCGCCACCATCGAGTCGATGGAGAAAGAGGGAGTCGTCGAGAACGCTCGACGGATCGGTGAGGAGGTCCTCGGACCGGGCCTACGCGATCTCGCGAGTCGCCACCCCGTCATCGGCGAGGTGCGTGGAGTTGGAACTTTCTGGGCGCTCGATCTCGTCACGGACCGGGCGACGAAGGAGCCCCTCGCTCCCTACGGTGGCTCCTCCGAAGCGATGGGGGTACTCCTCAGTGCAGTCAAAGCGGAGCACCTACTCATCTTCTCTAACTTCCACCGGCTCCACGTGGTGCCCCCCTGCGTCATCACCGAAGAGGAGGCGAGGGAGGGTCTCGCCCGACTGGACCGAGCTTTAACGAGCGTGGCGGGGTACTACACCGGCGCCCAGTGAGAGCACGCCGCGCTCGCGACCACCGCGACGGAGTAAAAGTCCCGGAGCTCGACCTCTCTTTCTGGGTGATCAAGTTGGGGTCGACGGCGATGGGTGAGGCGCTCTCCGACTTTCTCGTCCACCGGCTCTACCCTCCCCTCGCGGTTCTCCTCACTCTCGTCGCCTTCGGCTCGGCTCTCTCCTGGCAGTGGACGAGGCGTCACTACGAGACCTACCCCTACTGGAGCGCGGTCATCGTGATCTCCGTCTTTGGCACCATGGCGGCCGACGTCGCCCACGTGGTCCTGTTCGTTCCCTACCTCGTCTCCGCGCTCGGCTTCGGGCTCACCCTGGTCGTCTTGTTCACTCTCTGGTACCGCGTAGAGGGAACGGTCTCGATTCACTCGATCGCGAGCGCCTCTCGGGAGTTCTTCTACTGGGCGGCCGTTCTCACCACCTTCGCCCTCGGGACGGCCCTCGGCGATCTCTCGGCCACGACGGGTCACTTCGGCTTCTTCTCCTCGGCGCTCCTCTACGGGACACTGTTCACGCTCATCGCCCTGGCGTTTCGCGTCCGCCTACTCGGTCCCGTCGTCACCTTCTGGTCCTGCTACATCCTCACGCGACCCCTCGGGGCGAGTCTCGCCGACTGGCTCGGCGTGAGCCCCTCTCGCGGGGGTCTCAACCTCGGCCCCGGTTCCGTCGCCCTCGCCTTCAGCGCCGTCCTGGTCGCGCTCGTGGTGAGTCGAGCCCGAGCCGAGAGGAATGTGACACGTCAACTACTCTCCCCGCTAGGGTGAAGACGTGCCCGCCATCACTGTTGACAACCCCCTCGAGCTACCGAAAATTCCGGCCCTCGACGCCACCGCAGTCCTCCGCCGAGTCCGTTCCATCACCACCGCCCCGCGGGGTCTCGAAGGTGAGGGCTTCCCGGTGCGTCGCGCCTTTGCCGGAGTCGATCTCGGGGCCATCGACCCCTTCATCCACATGGACCAAATGGGCGAGGTGGACTACGGCCCGGGCGAACCGAAGGGTACGCCGTGGCACCCCCACCGGGGTTTCGAGACGGTGACCTACATGATGGAGGGGACCTTTCTGCACCAGGACTCCATCGGTGGTGGCGGAATGATCGAGAACGGGGCCACCCAGTGGATGACGGCCGGAGCCGGCATCTTGCACATCGAGCGCCCGCCGGACGCGCTCATCGACTCCGGTGGTCTCTTTCACGGCATCCAACTCTGGGTCAACCTTCCGGCTCGGATGAAGATGACCCCTCCTCGCTACCAGGACATCGGAGCGACCCAGGTATCACTTCTCACCAACGAGACCGGTGAAGCGATTATTCGCGTCATCGCCGGGGACCTCGCCGGGCACCCGGGACCGGGGGTCACCCACACCCCGATCACCCTTCTCCACGTGACGCTGCTGCCCGGAGGACGTGTGGTCCTGCCGTGGCGCCCCGACTTCAACGCCCTGACCTACGTCCTCGCCGGGCGAGGCACGGTCGGACCCGACGCCCACGAGATCTCCGACGGCCAACTCGCCGTTCACGTCGACGGTGACGGACTGGTGCTCAGCGCCCACGAAACTCAGGACTCTCGCACCGAGGCCTTCGAAGTGCTCGTCCTCGGTGGTGAGCCCATCGGAGAACCGGTGGCCGCCTACGGCCCCTTCGTGATGAACACGAAAGCCGAACTGCAGCAGGCCTTCGAGGACTTTCAGGCGGGCCGATTAGGTCAGATTCCGGCGAGCCACATCTAGGGGCGTCAACGCCACTTCGTGGCGAGACCGAAGGCGACGAAGAGACTCACGAGACCGCCCAGCAGGTACCACGGGGAGGCCGCCCCGGGTAACGCCGACAGGTAGTTCATCACGATGAGGGCGACTCCGAAAATCAACAGATCGACGACGACCCAACCGAGCCACCCCTCGACGCGCTCCTCCACGGTCACTTGACGCTTTTTGGTGATGCGTCCGCGCGACGCCGGGTCGACGTAGCGCCCGACCGTCTTTGCCGCTTTCTTGGATCCTCCGACAGCCACGGCAGCGATGTTATCGGGCGTTAGCCGGCGACGGAGGAGCTGGTCGTCGAACCCGTCACCCCGGTCACGCCCGTCGCGCCGGTGACACCAGTCGTTGTCGTGGTGACTCCCGTCGCCCCGGTCGCCCCCGTCGGTGACGAAACGGTGCAGTACTGAATGGTGATGGTCGAGTGATACTGGGCGTAGGAACCACCGGTCACGCTCTGGTTCACCACGACTCCGGTTTGGGCCCCGCTACAGAGTGAGACGGGGGCGACTTGCTCCGAGGCGCTCAGACCCTGGCGGGCGAGGGCGGCCTGGGCGTTGACGAGGGAGTCGTTCAGCACGTTCGGTACAACTACTTGACAGAGTCCGGAGGAAAGAATGAGTTCGATCTTGGTGCCCGCCGTCACCGCTGATCCGATACTCGGGGACGTTCCGACCACCATGCCCTGGGCGATGGTGTTCGAGCACTGAGTGGTCGTCGTCGGCGACACCGCCAACTGCTCGCCGCCCAGCGTGGCGCCGGCGAGAGACGGGGACTGACCCTGAACGTTCGGCACCGGGTAGGAGGAGCCGGCCGCCAAGACGTAGAGAGTAACGAGTGAACCGGAGCGAATCTTCTGCGAGGCGATGGGGGACTGGGAGAGCACCGTGTTCGGGGGCCCGGAGAGCGTCGTCGTCGAAGCGATGGTGACGTGGAGTCCGGCGTTGTTGATCGCCGTCGTCGCGGCCGACACGCTGAGCCCCACGACGGGCGGAACGGTCACGTCGGGAAGCCCGCTCGACACGGTGAGGACTATCGCCGTATCGGCACTCACCGCAGTCCCCGCCTTCGGGGTACTCGCAATCACCGTCCCCACGGGTTGGGCGGAGGTCGTCGTCGCGGTGGTGACGTGCTTGAAACCGTCGTGGGTGAGGGCCAACTCGGCGTTCTGTACGGTTTGTTTCACCACGTCGGGCATCGAACTGGGGCCCGTCGTGCGGTGCAGGGCGTAGAAGGCGCCACCGGCGGCGATGACGAGAAGGGCGAGGACGACTACCCACAGCCCACCGCGGCCACGTCGCTTCACCTTGATCAGTGGAGCCTGATCGTAGACCCCGGTGACCCCCGTACCCCCCGGAACCACGGGAATTGCCTGGGTCCGATCGACGGGGGTGACTGCCTGCACCATCTGGGTGGCGTCTTGGCCGCTAAAAGCCCCCGGCGGGACGGCCCAGCGCAAGGGCTGCCCGTCAGTGAACCGGGTGAGATCCTCCCTCAGCTCCTCGGCCGTCTGATACCGCTGCGTCGGCACTTTGGCGAGAGCCCTCATCACGATGGCGTCGAGGTCACGGGGCACTCCGGCGTTCACTTGAACGGGTGGCGTCACCGCCGAGTGCACGTGTTGAGTCGACACCTCGAGGGGGGTCTCCCCGGTGAAGGGGGGGCGTCCCACCAACATCTCGTAGAGCACGACACCGAGGGAGTAGACGTCACTGCGACCGTCGACCGGGGCCCCTTCGGCTTGTTCGGGGGAGAAGTACGTCGCAGTTCCCATAACCGAACCCGCCTCGGCGAGGTGATCCTCGCTCGCGACCGCCTGGGCGATTCCGAAGTCGGCCACCTTCACCTGGGCGTCCGGGGTAATCAGAATGTTCCCGGGCTTCACGTCTCGGTGGACCATCCCGTTACGGTGGGCGTATCCGAGGGCGGCGGCGATCTGGGCGGCGAGTTGAGCACTGCGCTGGGCCGTCAGGGCCCGTCCCCCACGCAGCACGTCGGCGAGAGAGGTGCCCTCGACGAGTTCCATCACGATGAAGTAGGTCCCCTCGTCTTCGCCCCAGTCAAACACCGGAACAATGTTGGGGTGAGAGAGGCGAGCGGCCGCCTGGGCCTCGCGACGAAAGCGTTCGACGAAGGCCGGGTCGGCACTAAGTTCCGGGTAGAGAATCTTGAGCGCGACGGCCCGCCCGAGGAGAAGGTCCTCGGCCCGGTACACCATCGCCATGCCCCCGTGCGCGATGAGGTGAGTGACCTGATAGCGATTGGAATAGAGACGCTGGTCGCTCACAGGCTCCATATCTGCTCCAGCCTAGGTGTTCTCACGTATTCCCTTACTTGTTCTTAATTTCGACTCTCAGGCCGGACACGTT
>JAGXAY010000147.1 GCA_018971385.1 Acidobacteriota bacterium
CGGACGACGTAACTCCTACCGCATCAACGGGGAGGCCCTCTTTCGACACCCCCTGGAGTCCCACCGCGCCGTGGTGGACCTTCTCACTCTGCTGGACCTCGACTTTCCAACGACACATATTTCACATACTACATAACGTGTTTCGTAATACATGAATTAAATATCTGCTATTGTGGGCGAGGTGATACTCCTCGTCCTTCTGCTCCCCCTCGTCGGTGGCCTACTCCTCGCCTTCGCTCCCCGCGCGCGGGAACGTCGCTGGGTGACTCTCGCGACATACCTCGTGACCCTCGCGCTACTCGTCACCTCCTCCGGAGAGACCAGTCCGTGGCGACTGGATCCCCTGGGTCGATACTTCGCCCTCGTCACTACCCTCATTGGGGGTTACGTCACTCTCTTTGCCGCCCGTCAGTGGAGTCCGCGACGTCGCGACCGAGCCGCCCTCGCGGTAAGTGGACTCGTGGTCTCTCTCGTCCTCTCGAGCGACCTCGCGAGTCGGCTGGACGTGCTGGTTCTCTCCTTCGTCGGAACGGGACTGGTCACTCTGCTTCTCCTCCAGCTCTCTCATCCGACGGGGCGCGTCGCCTCCTCCAGCGTGGTGGGACTGCTGCTGGGTGACGGGGCTCTTCTCCTCGCCCTCCTCATCTCGGGCGGAATAACGAACTCTCTCGACGGGGGTCGTCCGGTAGCCAACGGCGGAGTGCTCTTTGCGGGCGCGTGTCTCGCGGCCCTCGGACGGGCGGGAGCCGGCTCGCGACGCTCCTGGGTCGTGGACACCGTGAAGAACCCCACCGCGGTCTCCGCTCTTCTTCACGCCGGGGTAGTCAACGGCGGAGCCATCCTTCTCATTCGACTCGCTCCGTTGGGTGGACGTTCCCGGTTCGAGAACATCGTCCTCGCCGCGGCGTGTGTCGTCCAATTGGTGTGGTGGGCCCCCGTGATTCGTCGCCGCGCGGACCTGAAGGGCCAGTTAGCCGCCTCGACGGTGTCCCAGATGACCTTCATGGTGCTGACCATCGCCCTCGGCTGGCCGCTTCTGGCTCTGACCCACCTCGCCGGTCACGCTCTCTACAAGTCGACTCGATTCATGAACGCCGCTGGATCCATCCGACGCCGCTCCCTGACCCCTCGTCCGTCGACCTCGACGCAGTCCGGTCCGCTCCTCACCGGGGTGCTCTCGGGACTCCTCCTGCTCGGCGCTCTCGTCGTCGGCGTGAAGGGGGGGTCGGACGTCGCTGCCCTCGAAGTAGTCCTCCTGCCGGGCGCGATTCTGCTCGTCCGTCGAGTCAGTCAACGAGACCGGGCGGGAGCCATTCTGCTCACGGGACTGAGTACGACCATCCTCGTCGGTTACGGACTCCTCGTCGGAGTGATTCACCACGCTCTCGCCCCCAATCTCTCGACGAACGCTCCGCTGGCGCCCTGGTGGAGCGTGGGCGCCCTCGTCCTCACTGTCGCCCTCCTCGCCCGCCCGCGTCGTCGCCTCCACCACTCCGCTCCGACGATTGTTCCCGCGACTTTGATGAGGACTCCGGCGTGAGCGATCTCTCCTCACTCATCGCTCGCGCGAGCCGGGACGTCGCCCCCCTCTTCCCCCTCGACGAGGCGGTCGCAGTGAATCCCCTCCTCGACGCCGTCGACGAGCCCTTCGCCGTCGCGCTCGCCCGCTGGGGAGTGCGCTACGGCGTCGCACCGTGGCCCCGGAGCGTCCACCTCGACGAAGCCCGCCGGCGTGGTATCGCCGTCGCGGCTCCACCACCCGCCCCTCCCGCATCTTCTCGACCGGGCACCGCGCTCGAGCGCTCCGGTCTCCCCTCGGCCGACCTCGGCCGACGTCTCGTGGGATCCGCTCTCCTCGAAGCCCTCAGTCACGCCACCGAGCGCTCCGTGGCGGAACGCCTACGCGAGATTCTCACGCGGCGCGGGGGATGGGCTGGGGTGCCCCGGCGACTCCGAGAGAAGGTGGCCGAGCGCCTCGAGGACTCCCCTCTCGAGCTCGCCCTCGAGCTCGGCGTAGAAGGTGAGGGCGCCGTCGTAGAGGAGTTCGCTCGTCACTTCGCTCGCCTGCCCGGCTGGGCCGGGTGGGCGAAGTGGAACGACGCCCACCCCGAGCGAGAGCACCCCCACGGCGTGAGCCTCGTCGACTTTCTTCGACTCTCGCTCGCGAGCGACCTCGCTCTCCTCGAAGGTCACCCGTCACCTCCTCCGACTCCCGTGTCGGGACGCCCCGGAGTACCGATGGTCTTAGGGACTCTCGAAGACGCGCTGCACACTGACTTCGTCGAGCGAGTGGGAACTGGTGAGCTGTCTCACTCCGGAGATCTCGTCCTTCAGGTGATCTGCTGCATCGACCCGCGTTCCGAACCCCTGCGTCGAGCCCTCGAACGAGACGACCGGGTCGAGACCTTCGGGACGGCCGGCTTCTTCGGGCTACCGGTGTCGGTGACCCCGCCGGGACTCGGCTACCAGTACGCCGGGTTGCCGGCCCTGCTCCAGCCGAGTGCCCGACTCGTGAGCCCCGCCACACTGGATCCGGCGACTCGGGCCACCCGACTCACCCTCG
>JAGXAY010000041.1 GCA_018971385.1 Acidobacteriota bacterium
GCGATTTCGAGCGGGGCCTTCGAACGGGGTCTCGTTGTCGAGTGCTGTGGACCGGGCGACACGGTAGTCAAGATCCTGGCGCCCCTCGTGATCGATGACGACACCCTCACCGAGGGCCTTTCTCGGCTCGCCGACGCGGTCGCCGCTGCCCACTGAGTCGTGGTCGACGCGTGGCGCGACCTGTTCGTTCGTAGTGACCTCGAGGGCCTCCGGGCCCTCGAGGACGCCACGAGCGTCGCACTCAGGTCTCTTAATCCCAGCACTCGGGCGCGGAGTGCAGTAGCGGCGACCGAGCTTCGCGCGATCGCCCAGCGCCTCCCGATCTTTCCCGACGAGGGGCTCGATGTGTCCGAGGTCCTTAAGGAGCAGAGCGAGAAGGTCTTTAGCCACTCGGTCTGGCCCCACCACGTCGCGACCGTGGCGCACCTTCACCCACCGGTGACCGTGGCGAGTGCGGCGAGTGAGGTGCTGATAGCAGCGGCCAATCAGTCGATGGACTCCTTCGATCAAGCGCCACTCGCGACCCACATTGAACTCGCACTCCTCGACACCGTGGCTCGTCTCTTAGGACTCCCGTCGGGCGCCACGGGAATCATGACCTCGGGCGGCACCGCCTCCAACCTTCTCGGGCTCACCTTGGCTCGCGCCGTCGCCGGACGTCACCTCGGGCACGACGTCGGCCGCGACGGGTTACCCGACGAAGCGCGACGCTGGAGATTTCTCTGCTCCGATCAAGCCCATTTCTCGGTGGAGCGAGCGGCGGCCCAGTTGGGACTCGGACGACAGAGCGTGGTGCGCGTCATGACGGACGACCACAGGAGACTCGATCTTCGGGCCCTCGATCACGCCCTCGACGAGGTGTCCCGCGTCGGAGATGTCCCCGTCGCCATTGTGGGTACCGCAGGTACCACAGATCTCGGGGCCATCGATCCCCTCGCGGGAATTGCGGAGCGGGCTCACCGAGTAGGGGCCTGGTTTCACGTGGATGCAGCGGTCGCGGGAGCCTTCGCCGTTTCGCCGGTGCTCCGTTCACGACTCGCCGGACTTGGCGATGCTGACTCGGTGACCGTGGACTTCCACAAACTCTGGTGGCAGCCTTTCAACGCGAGCGCCCTCCTCGTTCGCGACGAGTCAACATTCGATATCCTGCGCGTCGCCTCTTCGTATCTCGACCGGGGTGACGAACTCGACGGAATGGTCAATCTCGTGGGACGGTCCCTCGATACGTCGCGCCGATTCGACGCCGCCAAAGTCGTCGCATCCCTCCGCGTGCTCGGACGACGGCAGTTCTCCGCCATGCTCGAGCACCTCTGTGATCTCGCCAGCTTCGCGTACCAAGTACTGGATGAACACCCGCTCTTCGCCCCCATTGTCTCACCAGAAGGTGTCACCGTGGTCTTTGACGCCCCCGGCTACGATTCCGACACTCTCCGGCGCGTCCAGCAAGACCTGCTGCAACGAGGGGACATGATTCTGGGCCGCACCGTCATCGGAGACCGACCCGCTCTCAAATTCACCTTCATGAATCCGCTGACGACGAGCGATGACGTGCGACACCTCGTTGACGCGGTAGCCCTCGAGGTCGCAAGGTTCCCGGCTTAGAGGCAGGACAGCCCTAACCTACGGGTGTGAACTCCGGTGTGGACGTCCAGCACCTCGGCGTCATTCGACGGGGGCGAGCCGTACTTCGGGACCTCTCGCTCCGCATCGAACCCGGCGAGCTGGTCGGTCTCCTCGGCCCTTCGGGTTCCGGAAAGTCGACCCTAATGCGGGCCCTGGTGGGAGTCCAACGCGTCACGTCGGGGAGCGCCACCATTGACGGGATCCCGATTGGTTCCGCCGAACTTCGACATCGGGTGGGCTACGTGGCGCAATCACCCGCCTCCTACCGAGATCTCACGGTGGAAGAGAACGTTCGATATTTCGCCGCCATGCTGGGGATAGATTCGTCCGACGCGGATCGGGTTCTCGAACTCGTGGATCTCAGTGAACGACGGCGTGATCTCGTGTCCAGTCTCTCCGGGGGTGAAACCAATCGAGTATCTCTCGCCGTCGCGCTGCTCGGCGAGCCACAACTCCTTCTGCTCGACGAACCGACTGTCGGCCTCGACCCGGTTCTGCGCGAGCACTTATGGGGCGTCTTTCGACAACTGCGCGATCGGGGCCTCGCTCTCGTGGTCTCGAGCCACGTGATGGACGAAGCGTCCCGTTGCGATCGACTCGTGTTGTTACGGGCGGGGAAGTTCATCTTCGATGGCTCCCCGAGCACCCTGTTATCACGAACCGGTGCCGGAACCTACGACGGGGCCTTTATCGCTCTCGTGAAGGACACCGCGTGAGCCTCCGCCGAACCACCCTCACCGCGTACCGCATCGTGACTCAGTTGCGCCACGATCTGCGGACCGTGGCTCTCGTTCTCCTCGTTCCCGCGGGTCTGGTGGGACTCCTCGCCTGGACCCTCCTTCAACGCCCGGGGCAGTTTGACGCAATTGGTCCCCGGCTACTCGGCGTCTTTCCTCTGACGGTGATGTTCCTCGTCACCTCGGTCACCACCCTCCGCGAACGCACGAGTGGCACTCTCGAACGGCTCCTCACGTTGCCGGTCACGAAGGCCGACATCATCGGGGGCTACGCCCTCGCTTTCTTTCTCGTCGCCCTCGTTCAGTCCGTGCTGGTCGCCGGTCTCTCCTACACCGCGTTCGGCCTCCATCACCTGGGGTGGCCGTGGCGACCCTCCCTCGTGGCCCTCCTGTCGGGGCTCCTCGGAACGGCCTTCGGACTTGCTCTGTCCGCCCTCGCCACGAGTGAGTTTCAGGCAGTTCAGTTCATGCCCGCATTCATCCTTCCCCAACTACTCCTTAGCGGGCTGTTCGTTCCGGTGTCCGATCTTCCCGCGGGACTACGACAGGTGGCTGACGTGTTGCCCATGAGTGCCGCCGTGCGCGCTCTTCAGCCCACTGAGACTCTCCGGGGAGCCACCGAGCAAACTCTCGTGATGGTGGCGTACGTCGTGGGTGCTCTCGTCCTCGGAGCGGTGACCCTTCGTCGCCACTCGAAGTGACGACTGGACTGTCGATAAATCTCGTAACAGTGGGCTTCGGGGTGACACAACGGCATCATGAACACATCACGCACTGTCCTCGCCACACTCACCGCTCTCGGCGCACTCGGCGGCGCTCTCCTCAGCGGCTCCGCCGGGGCCAGCACCCAACCGACCACCAAGGTGTACGACTGCTCCAGGCCACTCGCTCATCCGCGAGAAATCGTCCTCACCTGCGCGGACGCCAATCGAAGCCTGACGTCCATTTCCTGGACCCACTGGGGTGCGCCGAGCGCACAAGGCCGAGCCATCCTCGAATGGAACACCTGCACGCCCAGTTGTGCCGCTGGTCACCTCGAGCGGCGCGCCGTTTCCTTTAGTGCTACTGGGCTCACCACGCGAGGCGGGCAACGGCTCTACATCCGCCTCGTCGGTCCCACCTGGGCGTGGCAGAACGGCACCACCCACTTCTCCCTCCCCACGAAGGCTCTCTAAGCCATCGACGGTGCGCTGCCCCCCTCTCTAGGGCGAGGGGGGCAGCGCCCGAGCAATCCCGCTCGCCAGCATGGCGGAGTTCGGCACCCGGATGACGGATTCGGACGTCCGTAGAGTCACGTACGTCAGTCCAATACCCACCACGTGCCCCTCAAGTACTCCGAGGGCCCCCGATCGCACGATGATGTCGTCACCCACGACGAAGGGTCGGGCGATGAGTAAAACCAGGGCCGCGATGATATTCGCGAGACTTTGTTGGGCCGCGACGCCGATCACGATGGATGCCACCCCCGCGCCAATGAGGAGCCGGGTTAGCGAGACGCCGAGAACAGACAGTATTCCGACGATGACGGCAATCGCTCCCACGCCGATGGACACGAGACGCACCACGGCGCCGGCGCCGATATTGGACCGACGAGTGACGAGCCGTCCGAGAGTCAGGGCGGCCCAGCGCACCGCGAACACCCCCCAGACGAGAACGGCCATTGCCTCCACCCAACGAATCTCACGAGGAAGGTGGTGTTGCGACGAGGTGTCGCGCGCTACCACAACCGAGACAATCTCGATGACCGCTGCGCCCAGCGCCCGCGTCACTCCCCGCAGAGTTAGGGGAGCTCGTAAATCAACGGAACGAGTGGCCACCCCGCTATGGTACGGCGACTCGTGGTCTAGGGTACGAGCGAGGAGGTCCACTGTGAACGACGTTCCCCACGCGCACTACTGCGCTCTCGACTGCCCCGATCCGTTGGCCCTGGCCGATTTCTACGCCGCCCTCACCGGTGGCGAGGTCGAGGAACTAGGAGATTTTCCCCGCGACCAAGTGACGTGGTTGGAGATGATGACCCCCTGGAACACCGTCATCGGATTCCAAAGAATCCCCCACTACGAACCCCCCACGTGGCCGGAGGGTCCCCGACCCCAACAAGCCCATCTCGACTTCCTCGTGGCCGATCTCGCCGGGGCCGTCCACCGCGCCGAGGAGCTGGGGGCTCGTCGTGCGGAGTACCAACCGGGGGAGACTTTCGTGGTCCTCCTCGACCCCGCCGGGCATCCTTTTTGCCTCGTCCGGGACTCCCGCGAGGGCCTCTCCGCGGTGGGCTAGACTAGGCCTTCACGCCTCACCGGCTCGTCTGGTGGATCGTGGACCTGTGGTGCAGCTCGGAGTGCACGCCGCCCTGTCAAGGCGGAGGTCGCGGGTTCAAATCCCGTCAGGTCCGCTCGGAGCCCGCGAGGGCAACGAGGAGGTCGAGTAGCTCAGTTGGTAGAGCACACGCCTGAAAAGCGTGGGGTCACCGGATCGACGCCGGTCTCGACCACTTCTCCCTGGGAGCGATATCTCGCTCATCGGGTCGTGGGTCCCTAGGCGCCCTCGAACTCAAATCCGAGATCGGGAGCACCGAAGAGGGCCCGAAAGGGCCAGCCTCGTTCGGACGCCATAGCGGCGACCGTCCCACCGCGATCCACCACGGCGAGGAGCAGTACCACCTGCGCCCCCGCCGCCGTGATGGCGTCGGCGGCTTCTAGCAGACTCGTCCCCCTGGTTACGGTGTCTTCGGTCACCACCACTCGATCACCCGGGTGAAGAACGCCGGCGATACGACCACCCGCCCCGTGATCCTTCACTTCTTTGCGCACCGAGAAAGCCCGCAGAGCCCGGCCCCGGGTGGCGCCGACGGCCGCCGAAATGAATGAAACTCCGTCCGCCCCCATCGTTAATCCACCAATAGCCGTCGCGTCAGCGGGAATGACCTCTAAGACCATCGACGCCACGTCCACCATCACCTCCGGCGCACAGATCGTCATTTTGGAGTCAATGAACCACGCGGAGCGACGACCCGACTTCAGGACAAAGTCACCCCGTCTCACCGAGTGGGTGAGCAAGTGGTCGCGCACGCGATCCCGAGCGCTCACCACCGCACCCGCCGAGATCCCACCACCACGTCACCGATGCGGTACGCGTCGACTCCCTCCGCCGCGAAGACGTCGAGAGCCTCCGTCGCGCGATCGGCCGAGAGCGCGAGAACCATGCCGACGCCACAGTTGAACACTCGAAGCATTTCGTCGGCGTGCACCCGGCCACGCCGCTGAATTTCGAAGAAAATCTCCGGGGTCGGGAAGGACTCGAGATCTACTCGGGCGTCGAGCCCCTCGGGCAGAATTCGCACCACGTTGCCCGGAATTCCACCTCCGGTGATGTGGGCCGCCGCGTGGAGGGCGTCGCCCAGCGTGTCGCGCACCCGCAGCACCGCGGGCGCGTAGATAACGGACGGCCGGAGGAGCTCCTCGCCCAGAGATCGTTCCGCGCCGTCGAAGGCGGGTCCGTTCAGGTCGCCGTCGTCCACCAGTACGCGCCGCGCGAGGGAGTAGCCGTTGGAGCGCAGCCCGGGAGATCCCAACCCGATTAAGACATCACCGTCACGAACGCGGCGCGCCCCGAGCTCTTCGTCACGCTCGAGGACACCGACGGCAAATCCCGCCACATCCACGTCATCGTCTCCCATGACTCCGCCGTGTTCGGCCGTTTCCCCCCCGAGCAACGCGCAGTGGGCCTGACGACAACCTTCGGTCAGCCCGCGCACCAGTTCCACGAGTCGCTCCCCCCGAAGTCGTCCGACCGCGACGTAGTCGAGGAGAAACAGGGGCTCCGCTCCGAGGCACACCAGATCGTCCACCAGCATGGCGACGAGATCAACTCCGACCGTGTCGTAGCGTCCCACCCGACGAGCAATCTCGAGCTTGGTGCCTACCCCGTCGGCGGAGGCGACGAGGACGGGGTCTTGGTAGCGACCAGCCGCTCCGAGATGGAAGAGTCCACCGAAACCGCCGATGCCCTCGAGCACTCCGGGGCGAGTCGTCGAGTTCACTAAGGGTCCGATGGCGTGAACGAACTCGTCACCGGCCTCAATCGACACTCCCGAGGATTCGTACGTCAATCCACCATCAGGAACATCCAGCAGACGACTCACCAGCGAACTCCGGCCGCAATCTCGACAGGCACCGGAGCAGGGTAGTGCCCCGTGAGGCAAGCGTCGCAGCACTCGTCTTGCACCCCGATGGCCCGACGAAGGTTCTCGAGAGTCAGAAACTCGAGAGAGTCAGATCCGATGAACTCGTTCATCTCGCTCACCGTGTGGTGCGCCGCGAGGAGATCGTCGCGAGTCGGAGTATCGATTCCGAAGAAGCAGGGCCACTGGAAGGGGGGCGAGGACACCCTCAGGTGCACTTCACGAGCACCGGCGTCCTTCAACATCTGCACGAGGGCTCGAGTGGTCGTACCTCGGACAATGGAGTCATCCACCACCACGAGGCGTTGGCCTTCTATAGCCTCACGGAGTGGATTGAGCTTCCGGCGCACCGACGCCGCCCGGGCGTTTTGGTCAGGCGAAATAAAGGTTCGCCCGATGTAGCGATTCTTGACCAGTCCGTAGCCGAACGGAATACCGGACGCCTTGGCGAAGCCCTCCGCCGCGGGCACGCCCGAGTCCGGCACCCCCATCACAACGTCGGCGTCCACACTCGACTGTTGCGCCAGAAGCTCACCCATCCGACGGCGAGTGGAGTGCACCTGGCGTCCCATCAAGTAAGCGTCGGGCCGAGCAAAGTACACGAACTCGAAGATGCACAGTCCCTGACGCGTCTGTTCCGGCTCGACAATTCGCCGACTGCGGTAACCCTCCGGCGTCACGACAATCATCTCTCCCGGCTCCACGTCACGCAAAAACGTTGCACCTACCACGTCGAGGGCGGGGGTCTCCGACGCCACCATCCACCCTGTTGGTTCGTCCTTCGTTCCGAAGTAGCCGAGACAGAGTGGGCGAAAACCGTGCGGGTCGCGCAGGGCGAACAAGGTGCCGGACTGATTGAGTACCACCATGGAGTACGCCCCGTCCACCCCACGGACGACGTCCACGAGGGCGTCTTCGAGAGAGACACCCTCCACCACGGCACGCGCCACGAGTTCGGCGACCAGGTCGGAGTCGGACAGCATCGACGTCACGCGAATTCCCGCCCGTTCAGCCAACGCGTGGGTGTTGGTCAGATTTCCGTTATGACCCAGGGCGAACGTTGCGTCCGGCGTAGAACGAAAGACCGGTTGCGCCGCCGTCCAGTTGGCTGACCCCGACGTCGAATAGCGGGTGTGGCCAATGGCTTCACTGCCAATCAGCGCCCTCAGGGTGGCGTCGGTAAACACGTGGCTCACGAGCCCGTTGTCCTTGACCACCGTGATTTGGCCGTCGTGCGCACTCGCCATCCCCGCGGACTCTTGTCCGCGGTGCTGCAGGGCGTAGAGGGCGTCGTAACACAAGTGGGTCGCGTGTCGACCCGGCACCACCACGCCCACCACACCACACGCCTCGTGGAGTCCGGCTTCACTCGCCCGTTCGGAGTTCACCGGCACTCGGACATTCTGCCACAGGACTGGATTGTCGCCATCGTGGGTAGCCTGGCCCCCGTGATCGACCTGCATTGCCACTCGCGATTTTCCGACGGCTCCGATACCCCCGAAGAGTTAGCCCAACTGGCGGCCCGCCTCGGACTCTCGGCTATCGCACTCACCGATCACGACACCACGGATTCGGCCGGGGACATGGCGGCGGCCTGTGCCCGTGTGGGGGTGAGCTACGTGACCGGAGTGGAGATTTCACTAGTCGACCCCCAATTTCCGCGGCAACGCTCGGACGGTACGAGTGTTCCCCGTAGCGTTCACGTCCTGGCGTACTTTGTGCCCACCGACGAGTCCCATCCGTTTCAAGAGTTTCTCCGCCGACTTCGCGACGACCGTACCCAACGAAATAAACGACTGGTCGACCTCCTCGTCGAAAGGGGGTTTCATCGCCTCACCCTCGACGAAGTGAACGAGCGGGCCCGGGGAGCTTCGAGCGTCGGACGGCCCCACATTGCCGCCACCCTCTTTGATCTCCATCCCGAAATCGTCGGTGAGCGCACGCCCGACTCGTGGAATCGCCTCTTCGTGGAGTGGCTCGGCACTTCCGGACGGGCTTACATTCCCAAGAGTCGGCTCACCCTCGACGACGCTCTCGAGGTCGGACGACCTGCCGGAGTCGTCTTTTCACTCGCCCACCCCCTCTCCAACTTCCTCGACGACCACGGCACGGGAGCGATTGAGCGACTCATGCCACCCGTCATGAACTCCCTCCGCGAACGGGGAGTGGCCGGCGTGGAGGCTTCCTACGGCTCTCTCGCGGAGCCCCATCGCTCCTTGATGGTGAAACTGGCGCGCGACGCCGGGCTCGTCCCGACCGGGGGGTCGGACTACCACGGCACGTTTAAGGCGGGCGTCCAACTCGGACGTGGACTCTACGGTGACCTTCGAGTGGACGACGGAATTTTGGACGAACTGCGAGACGCCCGTATGTGACTTACGCTCAGGCCCCACTTGGGGGAGCGGTCGTCCCCCGAATCACGAGATGAGTCGGGAAGGTTGTCGTCTGAGGGGCCACTCCTCGCTGGACCTGGTCAAGCACGTGGTGAGTGAGAAGGGCGCCTTCCGCGCGCGCCGGTTGAGCCACCGTCGTGAGATCAAAGACGTTAGAGAGTTCGTGATCGTCAAATCCGACGACCGAGATGTCCTCCGGGCACCGCAAGCCCGCTCGGCGGATGATGTAGAGAACACCCATCGCCATTTCGTCCGACTGAACGAAGATTGCGGTGGGGCGCGGGGCGCGAGAAAGAAGTTCCGCACCGGCGCGCATACCTCCTTCAACGGTGGACTCACCGTTCACCACGAGTTGGGGGTTCACTTCTAGTCCCGCCGCCTCCAGCGACCGTCGATAACCCTCACTCCGATCTTGCAAGGTGCGAAACGGGACGCTCGGGTGTTGATCCAGCGTCACCATCGCAATTCGACGATGCCCCAGGGCCACCAGGTGATCCGTTGCCATCGAACTACCGCCAATGTCGTCGACGAGCACACTCGAAAATCCGTCGATATTGACGTGAAGGGATCCGACCGGTACGCCCAGATTGCGTACACCGCTGACATCGGGACTATCCGGCGGGAGCGTGAGGAGTAACACTCCATCCACCTTGCGCCTCATGGGCAAACTTTGAAATGTCTTGCCGTCCTCATCGATGTAGAGCACGAGATCAAAATTGGCGGCCTGCAGGACCTCCTCAATTCCGTGAATCACGTGGGCGAAGAACCAGCGTGAGACGAAGGGCGTTATCACTCCAATAGTGGACATTCGTCCACTAGCCAAACTGGACGCACTCGGCGACACGGTGTAGTTGAGCTCCGTCGCCGCCGCGAGTACGCGAGCCCTGGTGGCGTCGGAAACGTTGGGCAATCCACGAAGGGCCCGCGACACCGTGCCACTCGACACCCCCGCCCGTCGGGCGACGTCGTCAATGGAGGCATTCAGTGGCGCAGCACTACCGGCACTTTCCATGGGATGACGTTATTACGCTTCGCCGTCGGAGGTGGCCCACAACCACGCACCGCAGTTCGGCGCAATGTCGTGTCCCTCGTTCGATCCACTGGACAGTAGGACCTGGTATCCGTCGGGACACGGCAGGGTCTCCTCGGAGAAGTTCACGACGCACAGCAGCCGGCCCCGCGTGAACGCCACGACGTCTTCTCCCCAATCGAGCCACGTGAGGGATTGAAAGGGGCCCTCCACGTAGTCCCGCCTCGCGTCGAGCACTCGGCGGGTGAAGTTCAAGAACGAGTCGGGACGGGCTTCTTGAGCTTCCACGCTGATCTCACCCCACTGACGGGGTTGGCGGACTCGAGGAGCGACGGAACTAAATCCGAGCGACACTCCCGACTCACTCCACGGCAACGCCACTCGACACCCGTCGCGGCCCTTGGAGGGGTCACCCGTGCGCGCCACGATGGGATCCTCAAGAAGTTCACGGGGAATGTCGGTAACTTGAGGCAATCCCAATTCATCGCCCTGATAGAGACACGCACCACCAGGCAACGCTCCCAGCATCAGCAGGATGGCCCGGGACCGTTCGGTGCCGACCTCGAAATTGACGTCACCACCGGCCGTTCGCCCCAGACGCGTCACGGTTCTCACTTCGTCGTGACTCGACGTCACCCAGGTAAACCACGAACCGGACGATGGGGCGTTCTCGAGATGGTGGGAGACCTTGCTACGAAAGGCCATCGCGGACCACGGGAGCTTGGCCAGACTCATGGCGAAAACGGAACTCAGTTCCCCTGGTCGGAGGTAGCGGGCCAGTGAATCAGTGTGGGCGACATTGATCTCTCCCACGAGATACTTGGGTGGGGAGTAGCTGTCGGCCAGTTGGCGCCACCCGGCCACGATGTCGTGAACGTGTCCCGAGTCCCAGTAAGGCGTCGGCGAGTCGGTTTCGGGGGCGAACTGAACTGTGGGATCGCACCCCGCATCACGAAAGTCGGCATCCTTGCCAATTGCCGGAACGGCGTCTAGGCGAAGTCCGTCGACACCACGGTCAAACCAAAATCGGAAGATGTCTTCGAAGGCGTTCACAATCACGGGATTGTGCCAGTTGAGATCGGGCTGGGCGGAGTCGAAGAGGTGGAGGTACCACTGGCCCCACCGGCCGTCCCTCTCACGAATCCGCGTCCACGCCGGCCCACCAAAGACACTGATCCAATCCGTCGGAGGTTCGTCACCCGATGCGCCGCGACCATCCCGAAAGTAGAACATCTCGCGTTCGGGACTTCCCGGGTGAGATTCGAGAGCCCGGCGAAACCACGGGTGCTCCGACGAGCAGTGGTTCACCACCACGTCCACGATGACCCGAAGCCCCCGGCGATGACATCCGTCAATGAAGAGATCGGCGTCCTTCAATGTGCCAAAGAGCGGATCGATATTGCAAAAGTCGGCGACGTCGTACCCGCCGTCGGCCATCGGCGATACGTACCACGGCGAGACCCACACCGAGTCCACACCGAGAGATTGGATGTAGTCCAGTCGCTGGAGAGCACCGGGTAGATCGCCCACACCGTCGCCAGTGCCGTCGGCGAAACTACGGAGATACAACTGGTACGTGACTCCCTGGCGCCAGTCGGAGAGCCGAGTGACGGGGGTGGGACGAGGATGATGGTGGGAGGCCAACGTCACGGACGCACTACCAAATCGAGTCGCCACTGGCGAGGTCGAAGAAGTGAGCCCGTTCCATGGACACCCGGAACGGCACGGAATCCCCCGTCGCGATCGAGCTCCGAGGCGCGACTCGGGCCACGTTTCTGACGTGCTGAGTCAGGGCGGTTTCCTCGAGGAGTTCCTCGACTTCCTCCGCCGAACCGCCCTTATCTTCCACCACGTAGTTGCGAGCGTCCACGCCGAAGTGAACGATGAGCTCTGATCCCAGAGCTTCGATGTGTCCCACTGTTCCGGTGAAGACCTCACCTTCGCCCGATAAAGTCACGTCTTCTGGTCGGATTCCGACCACTAACTCACGCCCCACGTAGCCCCTAAGACCCGGTCGGCGAAGGTACAGCTCTCCCGGCATCGCTAAATGTTGGCTACCCACTCGGAGCGACGCACCGTCGTCGCTTAACGAGGCGTACAACAGGTTCATCGACGGCGAGCCGACGAACGAGGCGACGAAGACGTTGCGGGGCCGGTCGTAGAGCACTTGCGCGGTGTCGCATTGCTGGAGTACACCGGCCCGTAAGACCGTCACACGGTCGCCCATCGTCATTGCTTCCACCTGGTCGTGCGTGACGTACAGAGTGGCGACACCAACTCGGCGTTGAATCTGGAGAATCTCGGAGCGCATTTGAACGCGAAGCTTGGCGTCAAGATTGGAGAGTGGCTCGTCCATGAGAAAGGCTCGTGGCTCGCGCACAATGGCTCGCCCCATCGCCACTCGCTGACGCTGTCCTCCCGACAATCGACCGGGCTTTTGTGACAGGTATTCAGTGAGGCTCAGAATCTCCGCCGCCTCGCGAACCCGCCGCTTAATCTCGTCGGTGGGCATCTTGCGAAGGCGTAAGGAGTACCCGATGTTCTTCTCCACCGTCATGTGGGGATACAGCGCGTAGTTCTGAAACACCATGGCCAGGTCGCGCTCACCCGGGGTGAGGGTATTCACGACCTCACCTCCGATCTGGATCTCGCCCTCACTAATGGTTTCGAGACCCGCCACCATTCGTAACAGGGTGGACTTGCCACATCCCGACGGACCCACGACCACCATGAACTCTCCGTCGCGCACCTCGAGATTGATGTGTTGAATTGCGCGGTAGCCATTGTCGTAGGTCTTCGAGACGTCGCGCAGGGCTATCTCTGACACGGAATTCTCCTTTGAACGTAAGTCACCCAACTCATCCCTTCACCGCCAAACTGGCGACCGACCGAATGAACCATCGCTGGAAGACCAGAAAGAACGCCGCCATCGGCACGACCAAGAGGACGCCAAAGGCAAACATCTCTCCGTAGTTCGGCGTGGACTGCTGCTTGAGAAGGTTGCCAATAGCGATGGACAGCGGATAGACGTTGGGTTGAGAGGTCATCATGAGCGGCCACAGGTAGGACGACCAGATCT
>JAGXAY010000148.1 GCA_018971385.1 Acidobacteriota bacterium
GCCAGTATCGATTTATTACGCCACCGCGGTCCGGCCGTGGTGTTGCGTTCGGCCGAGGAGGCGGACGCCTTCGCCCGCGGTGACGGAGACCTCGATCCAGAGTCGGTCATTGTTCTCTCGGGAGCCGGGCCCCTCGGTGGCCCGGGGATGCCCGAATGGGCGATGGTGTCCTTGCCTCCCGCCCTCGTGCGGCGCGGCGTTCACGACATGGTGCGAGTGTCGGATGCCCGAATGAGTGGTACGAGTTTTGGCACGGTCTTTCTCCACGTCGCTCCCGAGGCGGCGGTGGGCGGTCCCCTGGCTCACGTGCGTGACGGCGACATGATCTCCGTGGATGCCGATGGCGGGGTCATCACTCTCGAAGTGGACGAGGCCGAACTTGCGGCACGGGCGTCGACGTGGCGTCCCGCCGCGGCGCCGTCGCGCGGGTATCTCGCCCTGTACGCGGCGCACGTGCTGCAGGCCCCCGAGGGGTGCGATTTTGATGTTCTGCGTGGTTCGCCCGGCGTCGCTCCGACGCTCGACGAGCCGGTCGTGGGGAGGTCTTGACTCGTGGGAACGCGAGTGAAGAAGGCGGTCGTCATGGTGGCGGTCGCGGGTGCGTAAGGGGAGTTCAATGAATAAGGCAAGAAACAGAGGGTGGGCCACCCTCCTCGCGGCCTCCGTGGTCGCCGGGACGGCGCTCGTGGCGGTGCCCTCGGGAGCGAGTACCACGACTCTCACCATTTGGGAGAATTACGGAACGGAACAAAATGCCGTGGCCCTCAAGAATTTGGCCACGGCCTTCACCAAGGCCAATCCCACCATCAAGGTGAACGTAGTGTCCGAACCCGCATCGAACTACTTCTCTCTGCTCCAGGCCGCGGCGATCTCGCACAACGGTCCGGATATGGCGGTGATGTGGACAGGTCTCTACACGCTGCAGTACTCCTCGTTCCTGGTGAACTTGAAGGGCAAGGTTCCGGCAGCGTCCCTGGCCAAAGTGGAGGGGCTCAACTGGATGTCGCCGTCGCTCAACGCGGCGAACGGCCCGCTCGTGATGCCACTGGAGACTCAGTTCTACATCGGGTTCTACAACAAGAAGCTCTTCGCCAAAGCGGGCATCAAGTCGGTACCGACAAATTGGAACCAGCTGTACAGCGCGTGTACGGCACTGAAGAAGATTGGTGTTACTCCGTTCACTTACGGTAACGGCGGCCAAGCGCTCGGTGCGGAGTTCTACCCGTGGTACGACCTGTCCTACATGATGATCGGTAACTACTCGGTCGCCCAGTGGAAGAACCTCTACAACGGGTCGATTCCCTGGACCGCGAAGGCCAACGTCACCGCTCTCGCCAACTGGCACAAGCTCTACACGATGGGCTGCACCAATCCGGACGTCCTGACGAAGACCAACAACATTCAGGACTTCGAAAAGGGCAAAGCGGCAATGATTATGGACGGTACGTGGGACACCCAGCAGTACACGTCCTCGATGGGGGCGAGCACCGTGGGCGCCTTCGTGCCGCCATTCTCCACGAGTTCGGTGAAGGGTGTTGTTCAGTATCCCGGTGACGGAATCTCCGCGATGAGCTACTCCAGCCACCAGGCGGATGACGTGAAGTTCTTGACCTTCATGACGACGCCGGCGGCCGCGAAGATCATCAACGCGGCGGGTCTGATTCCGGACATCGCGGGGACCACGACCTCTAATCCGGTCAACCAGCAGATGCTGAACTTCGTCACGAAGCAGCACATGGTGGCCTACCCGATGCTGGACAACGTGACTCAAGTCAACGTGGTCAACGCCGGGTCGAAGGAGATTCCGCCGGTCTTGAACGGTCAGATCACGCCGAGTGCGGCGCTGTCCAACATGCAACAGACCCTGAACCAGCTGCCCGCCTCACAGCGCGGTAAGCAGTACGCGGGCTAGGAAAGATCACGGAGCCGGCCGGGGGGCGACCCCCGGCCGGGCCGGGGAGGGAGTGTCGTGAGTGTGGTCAGTGTTCCAGTGGTGAAGCGGCGGCGTCCGTCGCTCTTAACCCGACGACGCCGTCGGGTAGGGGTTCTGTTGACGCTGCCCGCTCTCATTTTGGTGGGAGCACTCATCGTGATTCCTATCGGACAGGCCATCTACTACTCCTTCACCTACTGGGACGGCTTGACCACGACCTGGGTCGGTCCCAGTACCTGGGTCCAGGCGTTTCACAACTCCACCATGTGGGAGGCGCTCAAGAACAACGCGGAGCTGCTGTTGGCCGTGCCGTTCGCCCTAGCCATCCCCCTACTCGTTGCTGTGATGCTTCATCAACGGGTGGCGGGATGGAAGATATTTCGTTCCATCTACTTCTTGCCGACCGCTATCTCGTGGGTCGTCATCGGACTCGTTGCCGAACACTTCTTCGCGTACTCCGGTACCCTCAACTCCCTGCTCCACGCCGTGGGATTTTCGAGTGCGCGCACCAATCTTCTCGGTGGTCAGTCCACGGCCATGATTGCCCTGGGGATCACCTTCATCTTCTCCATGATCGGCAC
>JAGXAY010000149.1 GCA_018971385.1 Acidobacteriota bacterium
GACAGGATCCGACTCCACGACCGTCGTCTCCCCCATGAGCAAGACGGGGCGTTCGTGGAGGTCGTACGCGGGCCACTCCACCGAGTCCGTGCCGTGACGGCCCCGCGCGAGCGCGAGCACCAGATCGCGAACGATCAACGCAGTCTCCCGGTCCTCTGGAAGCATGCCGTCACCCACCGCAATGCCCGCCGATCCCGAGGGTGTCGAGAAGGGCGTGAAGAGATAGAACATGTCGATGGTGTGCACCGGTCCGTACGTCGGCCAGGGTTCGGTCACGGGAGTACGGTCGAACCGGCCCACCAACGAGGTGCCCCCCGCACTCACCTGCGCCTCGGCGAGGCGTAGCGCCGGCACCGCGAAGTGAAAGTCCGTTAGGAGATCGACGTACCCGTCCTCGTCGGAAGCTCCGTAGAGTTCGACCAATTCGTCGAATCGAACGTCACCGATGAGCCGGCGCGCGAACAGTTCCTTATTTTTTCCCCCGTTCACGGGATCGAACGTGCGAAAGAGCCCCATGTCCTTCAGAGTCCACGACACGGCGACGGCGACGTCACGAGTCGCCCCCGATCGAATCGCCGCCATGGGGTGCTCGGGAAGCACGTCGTCACCGAAGACGGGCAGGACCACCTCGGCGTCAAACTCCTCGTCGAGCTGGGTGCGCGCCGCGAGGTCCCGGGCGGCCGCCACCAACTGCTCCGTGCTCAACGAGACGACCTGGGCTGCGGTCTCCGTGTTTAGTCCCGCCGCCTTCAAGAAGACGCGAGCGGACTTGGTCGCGGTGTCCCGGTCACGGACCTGTCGAGCCGCTCCGCTCATAAGCCACGCCCCTGAGAAAGCTCGGGAACAGGCCGGGGTCGCGAGTAGCGCTCCCGCCGTCATCGCCCCGGAGGACTCTCCCGTCAGCACCATGGCGCCCGGGTCTCCTCCGAAGGAGGCGATGTTCGTCTTGATCCACTCGACGGCGAGACTCAAATCCCGAAGCGCGAGATTACTGTCCACCACCCCCGGAGCAATGTCGTCGAGGTACAAGTACCCGAAAGGTCCGATGCGGTAGTTGATCGAGACGACGACACAGCCGTGGGAGGCGAGCGAGGAACCGTCAAGGTTCCCGTCACCCATGACGAAGGCCCCGCCGTGAACCCACACGACGACCGGGAGAGATCCCTCGAGGGTCGGCGTCCACACGTTCAGATAGAGACAGTCCTCACTGCCCACGACCTCCGACGGCGCGTCCGGGTTCATGGGTGTTTGGACCGCTGGCGACGGAAAGTGGGTCGCGTCCCACACCGTCGTCCAGGAACCTTTCGGAACCGGAGCACGAAATCGGCGAGCGCCTGTCGGAGGTTCCGCGTAGGGAACTCCGAGGAACCGAAGCACCCCCGCCGCCTCAGCTCCGCGCACCCGCCCTCCCGCCAACTGGACCTCGGTCACCACGACCCTCCCCTGGTGTCTCGTTCCTCCGGGAACCGACTCGTTGCGCGCCGGGGACTGCTCTCCGCGAACCCACTCGCGGTGGCCACGGTGCTCGTCAGAGAGGAATGGGCCAGATTTGTATCCATTCGCCTCCCTCCCCTCTTTCTCATTCCGTTAATCTATCCACTTAATCGAACAACGAGACCCATCTCAACCGCTCAGGTACGTCAAAAGTGTATCCAATTATTTGGGATTGTCAAGAGCTCGCGGAGTCAAACCGTCTCGACGGGAAATCGTCGAGACGGGGTACTCGATCCCCGGTGACGCGAACGCTACGTGTTCGACGAGGGTGAAAATCGCCCGGACCCGAGCACCATGGTGAGCGCCGATCGAATGGTCGCGGGCTCTTGCTCGGGCACCACTCCGGCCATGACCGCGATGGCGATGCGCGCCTGGTGGCGAGCCATGGCCTGAGCGGCCGCCACTCCGTCGCGCCGTTCGCACGCGCTCAAAATGGCCTCGTGCTCAGTGACCGACTGCGGATCGCTGTGCGGGGCGTCACGAGTCCACACCGATCGGTAGAGCGCGTTGCGGTCGGAAAGTCGCTCAAAGTCCTGGAGGAGGAGCACGGGGGCGTGCGACATGTGCACGCGGTGGAAGTGGGCGTTCGCTCTCTTCCACGCCTCCGCATCCCGGTCCCTCGCCCCGTCCATCAGAGTCATGTCGTTTCGCATGTCCTCGATCTCGGAGTCGAGCAGTCGAGGAACACTCACCGACGTAGCCACCGCGCCCATCAGGATTCGCTCCGCCGAGATGGCCTCGAGGTCATCAAAGCGAAACTCCGCCACCCGAGCCCGGTGATTACTCTCCGCCTTGATAAGCCCCTCCTCCTCCAGGAGTCGAAGAGCCTCACGGAGGGGTGTGCGACTCACCCCGTAACGCTCCGCGAGCTGTACCTGGGGCAGCACCGCCCCGAAGGGGAACCGGCCGGAAAGAATCTCGTCCCGCAGCTTCCGGTGGACGGTCCGGACCGTTTGGCTCGGGCCACGCGTGGTGGACGACGACTCGGGAGTCTCTCGTGAGCCCACCATC
>JAGXAY010000150.1 GCA_018971385.1 Acidobacteriota bacterium
CTCGCAAAGTTGAAAATTGCCCCGTCAGAAAAACTCAATCCATTTCCTATTGGTGAGGTATTCCAATTTTGAAACTCGAATCCGACATTGGAAAAGGAAGGATTCAAGTTCTTTTCGAGCGTTAACGCCGTCGGAGAATTTTCAACCTGCGAAGAATAAACAGAATCTGAACTTCCGGCATTCTCGTGAAAAGTTACCGCGTGAAAGTTTTGTTCCCATTGAGCGTAAAGATTGAGATCCGCGGTGAAGGAATAACTCTGTCCGTCGGCGTAAGTGACTCCGGTGCCGTCAGGCGAAGTATTCCAATCCAGAAAGAAATGATCCGAATTTGTGTACCCCATTGAAGCGAAGGATTGAAGCGGAGTAGGAGAGCTAGCGGTTTGGTAAACAAGGGGCAGTGCTCCCTGTGGGTTCGCAAAAAAGGTAACGGTCATTGACGGTGTTATTGCCCCGGCCCATTTGGTGCCGATTAACAACGCAACGACCAGGAAGAGGATCGTCAATAGACGAATTGGTCTCCCCATAACCCCATAGGCCCTTTACCTTGCAATACTTTCGGGTACCGTACTGCAGAATCTCACGATAACGCCACTCTCAACGGTTGGTCGCCGCCAGTGGACCACCAGAGCGAATTAGAGGCGCCGCTGCCGAGCTACTTCGAACGCAGCCACGGAAAGGGCCACCCCCGCATTAAGTGACTCAATTCTTCCCATCTGAGGAATGGACACCACCGCTTGGCAGCGTTTACGAGTCAGGGCCGCCAGCCCCTTCTCTTCGCTTCCCACGATGAGAGCAACGGGCGTCGAACCCAAATCGAGATCGTACAGAGACGTCGACGACTCTCCCGCGAGACCGACGGTCAAAACGCCCGCCCGGTTGAGTTGGTCAATCGCCGTCGGCACTCCGCCCACATCACAGAAGTTGAGATATTCGATAGCGCCCGCCGCCGTCTTAGCGACCGTCGGGGAAACGTGAGCACTTCGGTGACGTGGCACGATAACCCCCGTCACTCCCGCCCCGTCGGCCGACCTCAACATCGCCCCGAGATTTCGGGGGTCCGTTACTCCGTCGCAGACCAAGAAAAAGGGATGTGGAAGCTCGAGGAGTACCTCGAGCGACACGGTATCGAGTCGCTTCGCGAAGGCGAGAACTCCCTGGTGTTGTTCGGTTCGGGCTTCGCGGTCCAGCCGGGCCATCGACACCCACTGCAGCGACACACGACGACGCTGAGCCTCCCGCTCAATCTCGTCGAGGATGGGCGAAGGATCTTGATTATCCGCCACGAACACTTTGGTCACGGGTCGTCGCCCGGCTCGTAGGAGTTCGAGAACGGCGTGACGCCCTTCCACTTGCTCACCACCCACTCCGTCACGGTCGCGCGGCCGCGACACGTTGCGGGGCGGTGGCGCACCTGCGCCACGACGTACGGGACCACGACTGGTGGCCCGCGGCGGTCGACTCGGACGAGAACTCATATACGTTCCTCCACAATGCACACGGCAAAGGCCGCAATCCCCTCGCCCCGGCCCGTAAAGCCCAGCCCCTCCGACGTCGTGGCCTTGAGCGTGACGGGCGCACCGACGACCTCGGAGAGCGCCGCTTCCATGGCGATCCGGTGGGGCGCGAGACGGGGCTGCTCAGCGACAACCGTTACGTCAGCGTTCACGAGACGCCACGACGCGTCTTCCAGCTTGGCGGTTACGAGCGTCAAGATTTCCCTCGACGCCACCCCAAGCCACCGGACGTCGGAATTGGGGAAGTGAGTACCGAGGTCACCGAGGCCCGCCGCTCCGAGGAGCGCATCCGCGAGCGCGTGCGCCACCACATCAGCATCAGAGTGACCGTCGAGTCCAGGCCCCTCCACTCGGTTGAGCCCGAGCCAGAGCGCACGTGACGGGTCGTCCGAAAACCGATGCACGTCAAAGCCGTGGCCGATTCTCATCCGTGACCTCGTCGCACCACGTCCCAGTCACGGGGATGGGTGATTTTGACGTTGGAGGTCTCACCCTCGACCACGAGGACGTGGGCTCCCAACGCCTCGAGCAGCGCCGCATCGTCCGTGGCGTCCGGGTTACCCTCATGCGCCCGTCGAAGAACCTCCCCACGAAACGCCTGCGGCGTTTGAACCGCCACGAGATTCTCCCGATCGATGGTGTGGCTCACCCGGAGAACTCCGTCGTCGTCGCGCTCCACTCGCTTCAAAGTGTCGCTCACCGCGAGTCCGGGGATGACACCGTCAACTCCCTCGCCCAACGCATTGATGACTCGGGCAAAAAGATCCGGGGAGGCGACAGGGCGAGCCGCGTCGTGCACGATAACGATGTCGGCGTCATCCAGTACGGCCAAACCCGCCCGCACTGACTCGGCCCGTGTGGAGCCGCCCGTTACCACGAGGTCGGCTCCTTCTCCGGTACCGCTGTAGCTCTCGGGAACGACTACCACCACGACGTC
>JAGXAY010000151.1 GCA_018971385.1 Acidobacteriota bacterium
TCCCTCGGCTTATGGCACAATTTCGGTCACGATCGTCCCCTCGACACTCAACGGGCCATACTTCGGCGGGCGTTTGACCGTGGTATTACCCACTTCGATCTCGCCAACAACTATGGTCCCCCCTACGGCTCGGCGGAGGAGAACTTTGGGCGCGTTCTTGCCCAAGATTTCATGGCCCACCGTGACGAATTGGTTATTTCAACAAAGGCGGGTTGGGATATGTGGCCCGGCCCTTACGGGGATTTAGGTTCACGCAAATACTTACTTGCGAGTTGCGACCAAAGTTTGAAACGAATGGGAGTCGACTACGTCGACATTTTCTACCATCACCACTTTGATGCATCAACTCCGCTCGAAGAGACGATGGGTGCCCTTGATCACATTGTCCGCTCGGGTCGAGCACTTTATGTCGGCATCTCCTCGTACTCCCCACAGAGAACACGTGAGGCGGTTGCGTTACTTCGAGAGATGGGGCACCATCTCCTCATTCATCAGCCGTCGTATTCCATGTTGAATCCATGGATTGAAGATGAATTGCTGGATGTTCTGGATGCAGAAGGTGTTGGCTGTATCGCATTCTCACCTCTAGCCCAAGGACTGCTCACCGAGAAATACCTCACCGGCGTTCCTACCGGTTCCCGCGCGTCGCGTGGCGACTCGCTCTCGCAATCAATGCTGAGTGACAGTAATCTTCTACGAATCCGCGGACTCGCCGAGTTAGCTCGTTTACGAGGGCAAAGTCTGGCTCAGATGGCGATTGCGTGGGCCCTCAGGGACCCTCGAGTGACTTCAGTAGTGCTCGGTGCCTCATCTGTTGAGCAACTCGATGAGAATTTGAACGCTCTTAACTCACTTGAGTTCACCCGTCAAGAATTGGACGAAATCGACACGTACGCCCAGGAGGGTGACCTTGATCTATGGCGAGAGGTCGCGAGTCAATAGAGTACGTCTCGTAAACTAGAGATTTGTGCGCCCCCTCTTACGCGTCGCGTTCGCGACGTTAACTACAGTTGCGAGCCTCACACTTGTCGCTTCTCGTGGCACGGCATCTTCGACGACGCCGAGGCTTTTCTATCCCGTCGGCACACCCCGGCCACACGACCCCTCGGGACTCGGGGAGCCTTCTTCGACCGCTCTCCGAGGGTATCGGCTGACATATTTCACTCACTTCCCCGGATCACACCTCCCACCAGGATGGCTGCGATTCTCCGGGGTACCCGGCGGTACGGTGGGTGACGTATTCTCCCCCTCCCACGTAGTGGTATCTCACGGTGTTCTGGAACTGAAGACCTATCAAGATCCTCACTACCACCACCAGTGGATTACTGGCGGACTTTGCCAGTGCGACCGTCCCTTTACGTATGGCGCAGTGTTCATCCGTTCGCGGGTAACGGGACCAGGTCCCAATTCGGCCGAACTTCTCTGGCCGTACTCCAATTCGTGGCCGCCCGAAATTGATTTCTACGAGGATCTCGCTCAGCCGCAACTCGCAACCGAATCCGTCCACTGGGGCCCACCCCACCGCATGGAAACCTATCAACTACGACACTTCAACACAACCGCGTGGCACACCTGGGGAGTGATTTGGACTCCGACATCGATTACCTTTACGGTCGATGGATACGGATGGCACCGAGTGGCATCTCCTATTCCTATTCCGCACGTCCCAATGGATGTAAATATTGAGCAGCGAACCAGTTGTGGCACCAACAATGCTTGCCCCTCGTCTCCGCAATCGCTGCTCGTTGACTGGGTCGCTGTCTTCCAACCTCGACGCCCTTCTTAAATCCCCTTCGAAAACCGGGGAACTCCGAATCACCCCTAAGGACTCCTGGACAGGCGCGAGTATGACTCCAGCGCCCACATGCTGTGGGCAACTTTTATCTGTCCGATGTGATGCCCTTTCAACGTACTACTCAAGTGGAACAGCATCCGTGCTGTCAAAGATTCCAGTGGGTTAGCCACGACTCTTCGCAAAGATTGAAGGGTTCATTGTCACGACCTGCCAACTCGAAGACGAAGCTACCTACAGCATCCGACAGATTATGTTGACCATCGACGCAGACGAACTTCCTACGCGCCAGTTCTCATCTCTACGAGTGAGAACTCACGGGGTAATACTCAGCAACCCAATCGACTTGCATCTGGACAGGAGCACTCGGGCATTGCTGATGAATCGTGCATTCGGTACGTTGTTCCAAGTCTAAACGCATCGGAATGCGAGGGATGGCCTTGAGATTAGTGATGACCCCCCACGCGCGGCCATTGACCACGTAAATAATCTTCGTGGGCGTCCAAACGACACCCCACGTGTTCCACGTCAACATGCTGACGCTCTTGGTGCGCCACTGCTGAGTGTAGTTAGCGTGACCCCAGTGCACCGTTGCAGAGGTTTGGTGAGACGACGGTGTTTCGTTAAAATCGATTT
>JAGXAY010000042.1 GCA_018971385.1 Acidobacteriota bacterium
ATTACGAAACACGTTATGTAGTATGTGAAATATGTGTCGTTGGAAAGTCGAGGTCCAGCAGAGTGAGAAGGTCCACCACGGCGCGGTGGGACTCCAGGGGGTGTCGAAAGAGGGCCTCCCCGTTGATGCGGTAGGAGTTACGTCGTCCGATTTTCGTGCGGACGAGGTAGCCGCCTTCTTCGAGGTCTTTCAGAATGGCCTGCGTTCGCCGTTCCGTGATTCCGACGGCGATGGCGATGTCGCGGGTGCGCACGGAGGGATCACGGTGCACGCAGTGCAACACGTGGGCGTGATTGGTGAGAAAGGTCCACTCCGGGCGGGGTCGTTGCGAACTGTCGGGCGGGGTGCTCTCCACGGGGCTCATCATACGGAGGTCGGTCCGTGAGGGGCACGAGTGAGTACCGAGCGACCCTGGTGACCCACCACGGGAAGGGGGGGGTGATCGCCCCTCTCCTGCAGTCGGCCGGCTGGACGGTGGACGTTCTCGACCGGGACACCGACGCTCTCGGCACCTTCAGTGGAGATGTGGAACGCCGGGGAAGCCCCCGAGACGTCGCAATCACGAAGGCCCTGCTCGCGTCGGGTGAGAGCGCGGCCCCGTGGTTCCTCGCGTCCGAGGGTTCGTTGACTCGCGATCCGTGGGGACTCGCGCGGGACCACGAACTGGTGGTGCTCGTTCACGCGGCGTCGGGGGTCACTCTGGTGGGAGAGGCGTTGAGCCACGACGTCGTGCTCGTCGGCGAGGAGGTGAACAGTGAGTGGACCGACTCACGGCTCGACGACCTCTGTGCGCGGGCCGATCTCGGTCGCCACCACCTCATGGTGGTGAGTGTCACTCACGACGTGCCCGCCCGGGGTGGTCTCGCTCGGCGGGTAGAGGTGGAGACCGCTCTTCGAGAGATGAGCGCTCCCGGTCGACGACTCCGGATTCAGAGTGACTGTCGCGCTCACCTCAGTGCGTCGCGTCGAGAAGTCATTGGTGCCGCGACGCGCGACCTCATCCGGAAACTCTCCTCGACCTGTCCCAGCTGTGCGGGCGTCGGCTTCAGTCCCGTCGAGGCGGTCGAGGGTCTGCGGTGTTCTCAGTGTTATTTACCCACCCGGGAACCCCGGGCGCACCTCTGGGCGTGTCCCTGGTGCGACTTTCGTCGCGAAACCCTGGTCGAGGCGACCGTGGACCCGTCACGCTGTCCGTGGTGCAACCCCTGAAGTGGCTGAGTGTGGGTGGAGTTCACGGGCGGAGACGGGGAGGGTGGCGTGCACCACCGTACCGACTCCCGGCGTCGAATCGATGCTGAACGTTCCGTTGAGGAGGCGAGCGCGCTCGCGCATGCCGACGAGTCCGAGTGAACTGGTGGAGACCCCCGCGGGGCTGACGGACTGAAAACCGACTCCGTCGTCACTGATCATGAGTCGGATCTCTTCTTCGAGAAACTCCACGCTGACGCGAACGTGACGAGCGTGAGCGTGGCGGGAGACGTTGCGAAGCGACTCTTGGACCAAGCGAAAGGCTCCGAGTTCGACTTCACTCGTTAGTCGTCGCGGTGTGCCCGTCATCTCGAGGTGAACGAGGGGACCCGCGTCATCGTCGTACTCGGCGACCAGGCTTCGCAGCGCCGGGGCGAGACCCAATTGGTCGAGGGCCGGCGGGCGAAGGTCTCGCGACAGAGTGCGTAGACGCGCCGCGGTGTCGAGAGTCTGCTGGCGAGTAAGGCTGAGGTCCTCGCGAACGTCGTCCGGGAGGTGAGGTGAACTCGAGACTCGCTCGAGCCGTCGGGCGAGTTGGAGAAAGAGCTGAAGGGGCTCGTCGTGAATTTCTCGGGCGAGTGACGCTCGCTGGGCCTCTTCCACCTCCACGATGTGGGCGGCGAAGAGGCGAGTTTGGCGCTCCTCGGAGCGTTCAGCAGTGACGTCCTCCAGACTCAGTTGTCGGCGCAGTCGTCCGTCGCTCCACGTGATGTCGACGACGTCGGGACGGTAGTCGTGGCCATTAGCGAGCGTCACGACTCGGTGACTCGCCGACGAGGTGTCGACGTCGGGTAGTAGGTCGAAGAGTGATCGACCTTTGCCAATGCCGACGAGGTCCTCCGCCGCGGGATTGGCGTCGAGTACTCGACTCTCTTCGTCCAAAACGAAGATGGGTGAGCGGGTGGACTCGAAGAGTCGGTGGTAGTTGGCTTCGACCGCGAGGGCGCGGGCCGTAGCGGCGTCAATTTCGGCCTGGGTCGTGCGCTCCCACTCGACGCGACGACCGAAGACCACCGCCACCACGATGATGATGAGGAAGTTGGCGAGATCGTCACCCGGATGCCCCTCACCGTGCGGGAGAAGGAGGTCGGGTAGCCAGAGAACCATCGACCAAGCCGTGGTGCCGAGGGATCCCGGGAGTCCGTAGCGCAGGGCGGCGTAGCCAATGGGGATCACGAGAGTGGCGACGGGAATTCCGCTCTGGAGAATGGGCCCGGTGAGGGCATGGTCGAAGTCCACGAAGTAGTGAACGATGACAATGGCAATGACAATGGACTGAATCAACCAGAAGGTGGGTTCGGCGAAAGGAGGCGCGACGAGCCGCTGAACAACGGGCCGGGCTGTGTTGCTACTCACCGGGGTACCTCGACGAGCCCGCGACGAAGGGCCTGAGCCACCGCTTCCGTTCGTGACGAAGCCCCGAGTTTGGAAAGAATGTTGGAGACGTATCCCTCGACGGTACGAATACCGAGGGACATGTGCGTGGCGATGAGTCGGTTGGAGTAGCCCTTGACGAGGAGTTCTAAGACGCCCACTTCGCGGGGAGTTAACAGACCCTCGGATGGTGTGGGGCTGTGGCGCTGGCGAACGAGGCGTTGGGAGATTTGCCGGTCGAGCACCACGATCCCGTCCGCGACGGCGTGCACGGCGTCGCAGAGTTCCTTCGCCGTGGCGGTTTTGAGGAGATACCCCGAAACCCCCGCGTCGAGGGCTTCGGCCACGTAGGCGTAGTCGTCGTAGGCGCTGAGCATCAGAACGTGAATCTGGGGGTGGGCCCCATGGAGAACTCGGGCGAGTTCGAGGCCGCTCATTTCGGGGAGGTTGACGTCGACGAGAGCCACCATGGGGGTACGCACCCCCACCGCCTCGAGGGCCTCTTCGCCCGAGCCCACGGCGTCGATGACCTCGAGGGAGGGGTCTTGTCCGAGGAGCTCCCGGGTACCTTCGCGTACGAGCGCGTGGTCGTCCACGACGAGGACGGTGATGGTCGTGCGAGTACCGGTGCTCGAAGTGGCGGTGAGGGTGATGTCGTCCATGCTCCAGACTCCCATACCGGCCGGCGTAGAACACCGTATTTATACGGTGCCGCAACTCACGACACCCACTCTTAGGTGTATTTTCCCTGATCAGTTCCGGCGTGACAGACTGGGACTAAAGTCACTTTCCGCCATTTTTAGGGGAAATGCTCCACTTACACGTGCTACTACGTATGTCACTACGTAGTTATACGTACCACGTAGGTAACTGAGGGGGTGTCGCCGTGGCGATCATCGAAGACCACTCCAAGAGTCCGGAAGCCGATCACCTCGTCGATCCCGTCGACGTCGTCATTCGTACGCGGACTCCCCACGATCCGGCGATCTCTCGTCACTTCGCAGCAACGGATCCGCAGAGGGGCCGGGACATTGCGAAGAGCGCCCGCGTGACTCGACTGTTGAAGGATCGCCGGTTCCAGTTTCTGCTCATCTTGCCTAACCAGATCATCTTCTGGGTGGTCATCGCGGTGGGCCTCGTCGGCACCGTCGTACCCGGGCTCAACTTCGCGACCGCCATTACGTGGTACCTCTGGTTTTGCCTGGTGTTCGTCATGATGGTGGGAGTCGGGCGGGCCTGGTGCGCCATGTGTCCCTTCGGCGGATTCGGGGAGTGGCTCCAGCGTCGTAGTTTCTTTCAGCGCCGCCACGTGAGTCTCGGACTGGGCCTCAAGATGCCCGAACGGGTCGCTCAGTACGGATTCCTTCTCTCCGTCGGGTCCTTCTTGGTCTTGACCTGGATCGAGGAGTTCTTCAACATCGCCGGACCGGGCAACCCCATGGCCACCAGCTTCATGGTGCTCGGCATCGTGGCGACCGCCACCATCTTCTTTCTCACCTTCGAGCGGCGCACCTTCTGTCGCTACGTCTGCCCCTTAAGTGCCCTCATCGGTTCGGTCGGGGCGATGGGTGCGGTCGCCGGTTTTCGAACCCGGGACCGCGAGGTCTGTCAGAGCTGCACGACGAAGGACTGCATGCGTGGCGACGGCGACGGCTACGGCTGCCCCTGGTACACCTGGCCCGGGAGTGCGGACTCCAACGCCACCTGCGGATTGTGCACGGAGTGCTTTAAGTCCTGCCCGTCGAACAACATCGGACTCTACGTCCAGGCACCCCTCACCTCGGTCGTCGCCCCGACTCGTCGTCGCGCCGACATCGCCTGGTCCGTGGCCCTGCTCTTCGGTCTGGTGCTCTATCAGCAGCTGAATGCGCTCACGATGTTCTCCCAACTGGACGGGTGGCTCAACTCCCACACGGGCTTTCCCCAGTACCCGAACCCCATCGACTACCTCGGGGTTATCGTGCTCGTGGCCCTCGCTCTCGGAGCCCTCGGACGGATCTTCAGCGTCGCCTTCGCCCGAGCGGACTTTACGCCGGCTCCCGGGGGGCGAGCCTTCGTCGATCGGACCAGTCGCTTCCGTTCCTACTTTGTGCCCCTGATGTACGCCATCATTCCCGTGGTGGGAGCGGACTACTTCGCTCGACAGCTCCCGAAGTTTCTCCAGCACTTCCCCCGGGTCCTCGTGTCAGTCGGTCATCTCGTGGGGGTGGGTTCGACCTCGAGCAGCCTCTACAACGCGTCCCTGATCGCGTCGAATAGGGGAATTATCGCGGTGCAGGTGGGGGTGATGGTGCTCGGCACGATCGCCGGAGCGTGGACCTCGTGGCGTATTGGTGCCCGCGACCTCGCCCCGGTGAGTCGTTCTCCCCGCCTCGCCCAGTGGAGCACGGTCGCTCTCACGGTGGGACTCGGGGTGTTGGTGAGTGTGTTGTACGTCTTGATGAACGCGGCGGACTAGGAGGAGTGGGCCATGACGACACTAGATATTCGTGAGGTCGACCTCTCGGAGGCTCGCCACGTTCGAGTTCTCGCCGACCGCTGCGCCGGTTGTCAGGAGTGCGTGATTCGCTGTCCCGTGGGTGCACTCGCCATGGACGAGGCGACGTGGACGGCCGTAGGTGATGACGCTCTCTGCGTGGGGTGCCGCCAGTGTGAGAGGGTCTGTCCCTTCAGCGCCATCACGGTGGAGGGTCCTCGGGACCTCGCTCCCCGACACGACCCACCACTCCGTCAACCGGTGCAGTTGCGCGGTGACGTCACGGAGACGAGAGTCGGCTACGACTCGTGGGAGGAGGCCATGGCCGAGGCGTCGCGTTGCCTCACCTGTCCCGACCCGACCTGCGTACGGGGGTGTCCCGCCCACAACGATATTCCGAGCTTCGTGGCGGCAGTACGTGACCGCGACCTCGCCCGGGCGCACGAGATTCTGGCGCGCACCACGGTGATTCCCGACGTGTGCTCACGAGTCTGCAATCAGGCGGCCCAGTGCGAGGGTAGTTGCACCTGGTCTCTCTCGGGGGAGGCCCCCGTCGCCGTGGGTCGACTCGAGCGCTTCATTGCCGACCAGTGGAGGACTCCGGGGCCCACTCCCGGGGCCCCCCGAGCCGACGGACTCTCCGTGGGCATCGTGGGTTCAGGTCCGGCGGCCATGGGGGCGGCGTACGATCTCGTGGAAGCGGGAGTCAGCGTCACCGTCTACGAGCGAGATGCGCGCGCCGGGGGTCTTTTGATCTGGGGGATGCCCGACTTCACGTTGCCCGACGAGGTAGCCTCGCGGCCCTGGAGCGATTTGGTCGCCGCCGGCGTCGACCTGCGCGTCTCCACCGAGGTCCCGGCATCGGCGCTCGATCAACTTCTCGACACCCACGACGCCCTCATCATGGCGCACGGGGCGTCGAGCCCGATACGGGTGGCCGTGCCGGGGGTGGATCTCGAGGGGGTCCTCACGGCGACTGATTTTCTCCAGCGGGCGAAGATCGCTCTCGAACCCGCCGGGGACTCGGCGGCCCCCCTCTCCGAGTGGGGGGTCGCCGAGGGTGACCGGGTGCTCGTTCTCGGGGCGGGCAACACCGCGATGGACGTCGCCCGTCTCGCTCGACGCTTGGGACTCGCCGCGACCTGCGTGGACTGGTTGGACGAACGCTTCGCGCTGGCTCGCCCGGACGAGCTTCACGAGGCTCGCGAGGAGGGGGTGGAGGTGCGATTCTCCCGAACCCTCACCGAGATTCACGGTGGGTTGGGACGAGTGGCTCGAGCCACACTCGCCGTGACGACCCAACGCGTCCGGGGGGAAACTCCCGTGGTGTCCTCGACGGAGTTCGAGGACCTCGATGTTCGTTTGGTGGTGATGGCGATGGGGTATCGACTGGACGCCGATCTCACGGCACAACTGCCGGCGGTCCCGGTCCGCAAGCGCTTCGAGGGTGAACCCCTCCCGCGCTGGCGCACCAGTGGCGTGCTCGCCCATCCGGCCTCGACGGCCTGCTTCGGGTATCCGGTGGGGTCCCTCTCCCTCGACCGCGAGGTGGGTCTCTGGGCCGCCCCCATCCCCCGTCGTTCCCGGGTGTGGGTGGTGGGAGACGCTCTCACCGGCCCGGGCACCGTCGTCGAAGCGATGGCCCATGGACGCCGCGCCGCTCGGGCGATTCTCGACAACCCGCCCCGTCGGCCGGGGTCGTCCCCGCAACTGACGCCGCGGACCCGAGTTCTCGTGGCCTACGCGAGCGCCGGGGGATCCACGGCCACTCTCGCCGAAATGCTCGGAGAGAGTTTGCGTCGTCGGGGACTTGAGGTCGACGTGAAGTCCGTCCAGACGGTGAGCCCCCACGACCTCGCCCGGTGCGACGCACTGGTCCTCGGTACGTGGGTGGAGGGCTTAGTGGTGGCGAAGGTGCGGCCCGCGCAGGCGATGCGGCAGTTCCTCGATCACCTGCCCTGGCTCGGGGGAAAGCCCGCCGCGGTCTTTTGTACCTACGGTGTCAACCCTCGCGACGTGGTGCACGTGATGTCCGAACGCCTGGGAGAGGTGGGGGCACCCGTCATCGCCCAGCACAGTTTCGCGACGCGAGGGGCGAAGCGACGGGAACGTCTCGCCGACGCGGTGGGAGACTTCGCTCACACCATCTCCCACGTCGCGAGCACGGTTGTTCACCCCACGCTCTAGGCCGCCGTCAGTGACCCCTTACGAGACACGGGACCAGGTCCCGGGACCACGGGGGTGGCGAGGAGTCGACCAGCGGTGAGGTGACGAGCCGTGAGAGTCGCCACCAGCAGCCACGCACCGAGAAGCCCGAGGTAGCTGACCCCGGCCGCCACCCGAAAGGCGGGGAGGTGGGTCGCAACGAAGAGACGGGTCGTGCCCGTGACGAAGGTGCCGACGGGGAAGGTGAAGCTCCACCAGGTCAGGTGGAAGGGCAGGTGTTGACGCGCGGTACGCACGGTGAGCGCGGTGGCGAGCGCGATCCAGAGAACGGCGAATCCCCAGATTGGTACCCCCGCAGCGACCGAGAAGAAGGCGAAGCCGCGCGCGAAGGGCGCGGGAACGGCGACGGCGGCATTCGTTCCGAGGAGGCCCGCCGCGGTGACCGACTGACCGAGGGGCCCGAGAACGATCCAGAGGGTGGGCACACGCGTGGACCCCGAGCTTCCGAAGTGGGCGAGACGGGACCAGATCAGGGTGATGACGATGAGGGACGCGATCAGACTGAGTCCGAACATCGCGACGCAGGCGTAGAGCAGGGTGGCTCGGGCGGTGGCGGTAGCCAGGTGGGGAATGAGGAGGGCCCCCGTCGCGGAGGAGACCATCGGAGGAACGATGGGCATGAGCCACCCCCCGAAGGCCGAGTCGGAACGAATACTGAGTTCGGTGAACAGGCGGTAGGGGACCGCGACGGCGCTGATGAGCCCGGTCAGAGTCCCGATACTCCAGAGCACCCAGTCGAGATCGACGGCGAGACCCGTTCCGATGAGAGAGCGTCCGACGAGGACGGCGCCCGCCCCGACGGTGAGAAAGGCCATGGGGGGCGCGCCGTAGAACTGAATGAGGGTGGGGTCGTGGTGATAGCGCTGGGCCGCTCGGGGGTTACGAATCCAGTGAACCACGAAGGCGACGCTGAGAACGAGGAGGAGAGCGAGGGCAATCTCCCACACCCCCAGGGTGAAGAGGTGGAGTCCGGGCACGTCGTAGGGAAGAGTGGCCCCGGCGGTCGCCACGATACCGGTTCCCATCACCGAGGCGAACCAGTTCGGTCCGAGGTAGGTACCGGGAGTGCTCGAGGTGTCGGTCGTTGCGGTAATCGACGGGGTGTTCGAGAGGTCGCTGTGGGTGTTGAGTGTCGCCATCACTCCAGTGTGGTGGCGACACCTCTCGCCCACTAGGGGGATTCTTCTTAGGTACTCATAGTTAGAAATTATGGGTTACGGACCTAAAAGTCCTTAATAAACAGCCTTAACTTCGACTACTCATAAGATATACGGAGTGCTCCCCGTCACCGCGCCGGATCTTCTCTCGCTTGACCTTCTCGCCAGCGTGGCGGAACTCGGGAGCTTTGGGCGCGTTGCCCGACGACACGGGCTCTCCCAACCCGCGGTCAGCATTCGCATGCGCGATCTCGAAACGCGACTGGGAGTTGCCCTCTTTGAACGGAGCCCGTCGGGAACGCGGATGAGTGACGAGGGGCGAGTCATCACTGACGCCGCGCGACGGGTTCTTGCGGAGGTCGCGGCGCTCGACGCTCTCGTGGGGGGACTTCGTGATCACGTGTCGGACCGAGTCCGGGTGGCGGCATCCCTCACCGTGGGCGAGTACCTCCTTCCGGGGTGGCTCCGCGATCTCACCAGTGATTCACCTCACGTCGCCTTGAGTCTCGACGTCGTTAACTCCTCGCAAGTCGTGTCACACGTGAGGGAACATCGAGCTGATCTCGGATTCGTGGAGGGAGCGTGGGAGGGCGCGTCGGGGCTGAATGACCGAGTCGTCGGTCGCGATCGTCTCGTCATCGTGGTTTCTCGGCAGCACCCCTGGGCGTCTCGTCGCCGAGCACTACGAGCCGACGAACTCGCCGCGGTGGATCTGGTGACCCGAGAACCCGGGTCGGGGACCCGGGAGGTCCTCGAGGCCGCGCTCGCCGGAGTGGGCGGCGTTCACACTCACGTGGAACTGGGTTCGACCGGTGCGCTTCTCGGGGCCGCCCGAACGGGGCGCGATCCGGTGGTCCTCAGTGAAATCGCGGTGCGTGAGGACCTCCTCGCCGGACGCCTCGTGGAGGTAGCGACCGAGGGGCTGGATCTCACGCGGGAGTTCCGAGCGATTTGGCGACGAGACGAAGCCCTCGGCCGACTCGCCCGACAACTGCTCGCCGTGGCGAGTCGAGAGCTCGGCGAGACGTCGTGAGGCGGCGTGGTCCGTCAGTCGTCCGGTAAGGTTCGCGGGCGTGAACGTACTGGTCGTCGGGGGATCATCTTTCGTGGGGCGCGCGATCGTGCTCGCTCTCGTCGAGCGGGGCCACTCCGTGACCGTTCTCAATCGGGGAGTGACGCCGACGGATCTACCGGCGTCGGTCACGAGACTCGTTGCCGATCGTCGCCTAGACCTCTCGATTCTCGAAGGTCGTCATTTTGACGCCACCGTGGACGCCATTGCCTACCAGCGACGGGACGTTGAAGTTCTCCACCAGGCGCTCGGAGAACGGGCGGGGTACTACCAACAAATCTCCACGGTCGCGGCGTATCGGACACCCACTCGCACCGGGGCGGATGAGTCGACCCCCCTGCTGGAGCTCGGCGACCTAGATCCGAACTCTCCGGTGACGGGGGCCACCTACGGAGCGTTGAAGGCCGAGTGTGAACGAGCGGCGCGCGAGCTCTTTGGCGAGTCGACGGGGGTACTTCGACCTACGTACATCATTGGATCGCACGACCACACCCTGCGCTTTCCATACTGGGTGGCCCGACTCGAGCGGGGAGGACGGGTGGGTTTCCCGGGTCCCCGCGCGAATCCGTTCCAGTGGATTGACGCGCGAGACCTGGGAGAGTTCTCCGCACATCTCGTCGAGGGTCGGGTGTCGGGAGAGTTCAACGTCCTCGGCGTTCACCCCCCGCTCAGCTTTGGGGAGACCTTGGAGCGAATAGCGGCGCGCGTGGCCCCGGCCGGTACGACTCTCGAGGAGATCGATCCGGAGCGGCTCACCGACCCGGTGTGGCGCCAGCGGTTCCCCCTCTGGTCGGGACTTCTCGCCGAAACCACACTGACACTCGACAACTCCCGCGCCGTGGCTCAGGGTCTAACCCTGCGTTCGCTCGAGGAGAGCGTCGACGACACCGCGGCGTGGTTTCGCGGGAGACCCTGGCCAGAGAGCTGGTGGATAGGTGAAGAGTCCGCTGGGCTTTAAAAGGTCAACTTCGAGGTGACGTCGTTCGTCAGCCGTAGGTTCTTCGAATAACGGACGAGCTGAGTGGGATAGCGCAAGTACTGGGCGGCCTCTGGTTCGACGTCTCGAAAGTCTCGAGATGACCCCGCAACGTATCCCCGACGTTCGTACCACTCCTTCAGGCGGTGCTGATGGGGAGTCGGAGTATCGGGGAGCAAAAGGTCTAACTCCATGATTTCGACTCCGCGCGCGAGTGCCTGGGACTCCACGAAGTCGAGTAGCGCCCGAGCGATTCCCGACCCAGCACTGTCCGGTTGGACGGCGAGAACGCCAAAGAATCCCACCCGGAGCGACGTATCGCGTTGAAGCACGGCGCCGAGAATTCGTTCGTCGACGTCGTAGACCACGAACTCGTCATCGGCAATGATTCGGGAAACTGACTCGACCGACAGTCGAGGAGTCGGCTCGGTGAAGAGTTGCTCTTGAGCCGCTCGGTAAGCGTCGTTAACCAGTGAAGCGACGTCGTAGGCGCGGGATACTTCGGAAGGACGTAATCGGCGGATTGCGGTCATGAGCTCGAAGTGAGCCTACCGAGCCTCCTTCTGAGGGGATGGTTTGAGCCGAGAGTAGATGCTAGGTGACTTAACTCTGCCACAGAGATGCCTGGGGATTCGCTCACTCGTAAGAACTCGGCAGGTGATACAGCTACATCAAACACAAGGATCTCACGGGGCTTCTGGATCAAGACTCTGATTTGGCGAGCGAGTTCGAGACTTCGGTAGATGTTGGTCATTGCCCTGACAGTTCGTGCGAACTCAATCGGCGCATTCGAACTCGTATGTCCCCCGTCACCAACCTGTGAGGGTTCAAAGGCGATGTAACTCCCATCGATTACTTTGAGATTCGACCAGGAGGTGTCATGATGAAAATCCTCGTATCACTCGCTACGGTTTCCCTCGTCGGGGCAACTGTCAATATCGCCGCCGCGGCAATATCGCCGCCGCCGAGCGTCACCGCACTTACAGGTGCCGAGACTCATGTCGTCACGCTCTTACATCAGTTCAAGAACACGGCGACATGGAAAAAGGCTTACGAGGCTGCCGTTGCCACGCAGAGCGCGGATATCGCCAAGCTCAACGCCGCTCTGTCACCGGCCCCCGCCTCAGGCAAACTGTTTTCTCAAAGTGGTTCTGGTGCCCAGACGACCGGCCAGTTCACCGTGCCGGCCTCAGCCAAGGGCTGGCGCATCGCGTGGGCCTACAACTGTTCATCCTTTGGTAGTTCAGGGAACTTCATCATCTCCGTCTACCAAGGTGCATCTCTGAGTTTTAATGATCCAGGCGTCGTTCAACTTGGTGTCAAGGGCAGCGGTACTGAGCACAATTACGACACCGGCACGTTCCATCTGGGAATCGACAGCGAATGCGCTTGGACCGTGAGCGTTATAGCCGGGCCTTAGTCACGATAGCGATGCATTAACTGCGCTCGGCGTGGGACGCCCATAGTGCATCACTTCTCTCGACTTAATCGGCAGCGTGTCACTCGCATTAATCATCATCAAACTGATCACGAAGGAGTCGAGATGCGAGAGATACGAAGGGATGCCCAAGGACGGGCTCTTGCAGAGCCAAACGGCACGAAGATCAGTGAGTACCGCAACCTCATTAATGGTTGGCACTTTGCACGTGAGTCGTTGATTGACGAGTAGTGGATGATGTCCGCGGTTTCCGAGGAACTCCTCTTTACCATCGACTACCTCTGTGAGTACTTTGTTCATTGATACTGGAACGGGAGCGAGACTCCGCCGAAGGCTATCTTCATTGGATGATGTTCGTTCACAATCTGAAGTGACCTACGGTTCGGAATCGGAGCGAACAGTGCAGCTTGGGTAATC
>JAGXAY010000152.1 GCA_018971385.1 Acidobacteriota bacterium
GTTCGGCCCCGCAAAACTGCAACGCTTCCCAGATCGAGGGAAGTCCGAACGCCTCGCCGGCGTGAATGGTGAGATGAAAGTTCTCCTGGCGAATCAACTGGAAGGCGTTCAGGTGATCCGTGGGGGGGAAGCCGTCCTCGGGACCGGCACTATCGAAGCCGCACACGCCGCTGTCGCGAAATTCGACGGCCAGGTGAGCCATCTCGTCGCTGTGGTGAGCCTGGCGCATCGCGGAAATGAGGGTCCGGACCACGATGGTGTGACCCTCGAGGGCCGCCGTTTTCTGGCCCTGGGCGAAGCCGTCGAGTACCGCTTCGACTACCTGGTGGGCTCGAAGACCTCGCTCGAGGTGCTGTTCCGGCGCGAAGCGCACCTCGGCGTAGACCACGCCGTCACGGGCGAGATCGAGGGCGCACTCGGCGGCGACACGCTGGAGGTGCTCGCGGGTTTGCATCACCGCCGTGGTGTGGGCGAATCCTTCTAAGTACTTCACGAGGTCGGCACCCGGAGTGTTCACGACGAACCACTCTTCGAGGTGGGAGGCGTCGAGACTGGGGAGGCCGCCGTAGCCAATGTCTCGGGCGATGTCGGCAATAGTGCTGGGGCGCACTCCGCCGTCCAGGTGATCGTGGAGGAGGACTTTCGGGGCTCGGCGGGCGAGGTCGTCGGTGAGGGCAGTAGCCATGAAACGAGGCTAGCCAGAACCGACACCCTACTCGGACGCCGACACCACCTCGAGGAGAAGCGGTGGGGCACTGAGTGAAGACTCACCGATGTGGACCGCCCCCGACAAGGAGTCGACTCCGAGTTCGAGATGCTCGAGGTCGTCGGCGTACACCTCGAAGAGGGGCTCTCCGGCGTCGACGTGGTCTCCTCGGCGCACCAGAACCTCGACCCCCGCCCCCGCACTCACCGGATCTTCCTTGCGGGCGCGTCCCGCTCCGAGGCGCCACGCGGCGACTCCGACGGCGAGAGCGTCGACGGAGGTCACGACCCCGGGAGAAGTGGCGACGACCGAGTGGTGGTGGACGCCGAGGGGGAGATCGGCGTCGGGGTCGCCGCCCTGCGCCCTAATCATCTCGCCGTAGACCCGTAGGGCGGAGCCGTCCGCCAGGTATTGAGCGGGATCGGCGTCGATACCAACGAGGTCCAGCATGTGACGGGCGAGGGCCACGGTGAGGTCTCGCACGTCATCGGGCCCGCCCCCGCGTAGAACGTCGAGCGACTCGCGAACCTCGATGGCGTTGCCGACGGCTCGCCCGAGGGGTTCGTCCATCGAGGTGAGCTGGGCTCGGGTGCGCACCCCGTGGCTTTCCCCCAACGCCACCATGGTGCGGGCCAGGGTCAGAGCCCGGTCGTGGTCCTTCATGAAGGCCCCGCGACCGACTTTGACGTCGAGGAGCAGCGCTTCGGTGCCTTCGGCAATCTTCTTCGACATGATGGAGGAGGAAATCAGGGGGATGGACTCCACCGTGGAGGTCACGTCGCGCAGCGCGTAGAGGCGACGGTCGATGGGCGCGAGACCACTTCCGGCGGCGCAGATGACCGCCCCGACAGTTTCGAGCTGGTGACGCACCTCGTCGTTACTGAGGTGGGCCCGCCATCCCGGTATCGACTCCAGCTTGTCGAGGGTGCCCCCCGTGTGACCGAGGCCCCGACCGGAGAGCTGGGGTACCGCGGCGCCACAGGCGGCCACGAGAGGTGCGAGGATGAGCGATATCTTGTCCCCCACGCCTCCCGTCGAGTGTTTGTCCACCGTGGGACGAGACAGTCCCGAGAGGGCTAAGCGCTCCCCGGAATTGATCATGGTGTCGGTCCAGACGCCCAATTCGGCGTCGCTCAATCCGCGAAAGAAGATCGCCATCAGGAGGGCGGACATCTGTTCCTCGGCCACGTCCCCGCGGTGGTACCCCTCGAGAAACTGGAGAATCTCCGACGGAGTTAACTCGCCCCCATCTCGCTTGCGCGCGATGATCTCCGGTGCCGCACTACTCACGACACTCTCCGGGGGACATCCTCGGGACCGAACGCTCCGGGAAGCAGATCACCCAATGTGCGGGGCGAGTCGTCTCCCGTGTCGATGAGTAGGTCAGCCCCAGCGAACTCGTAGAGAACTTGGCGACACCGTCCGCAGGGAGCGATGTACTCGCCGTCACCGGCGACCACGGCCAGTGCCACCAGGCGACCGCCACCGAGGCGAGCGAGATCGGAGACGAGGGAGCACTCGGCGCACAGGGTCAGACCGTAAGAGGCGTTTTCGACGTTGGAGCCGACGACGATCTGTCCGGAGTCGGTGAGAGCGGCGGCTCCCACTCGGACGTGAGAGTACGGGGAGTAGGAGCGCTGACTGGCCTCCCGGGCGGCGTGTCGCAACAGTTCCCAGTCAATCCTCGGCGCTGAGGTCATGGAC
>JAGXAY010000043.1 GCA_018971385.1 Acidobacteriota bacterium
GTGAGAGGCGTCGTAGGCGCCCATACGCGACATTTGGAGCCAGAGGTGCCGACGAGCTCGTTCGGAGAACTCGTGGCTGACCTGTTTAGGATTGTCGACGGTAATGCCGTCGGTCAGGATTTCTTCGGTTGTCATTTCGCACCCCATGCGTACGTCTGTTTGGCCAGTTTTAGGTAGAGGAAGGTCTCAACCTCAGTGACGCCTGGAATACTCCGGATCGAGTCATTCAGCAGGTGCACCAATGCGTCGTCGTTGACGGCAATGACCTCAGCAATGAGATCAAAACTTCCCGCCGTCATGACGACGTAGTTCGCTTCCTCAATGGCGGCCACTTGGTCCGCCACGGTACGTACGTCACCGTGAACGCGAATGCCGATGAGAGCTTCACGGCCGTAGCCGAGCTGCAAAGGATCGGTAATCGCGACAATCTGCATGACGCCGGCGTCTCTCAGTCGTTGGACGCGACGACGCACGCCCGCTTCCGAGAGTCCGACTTCGTCAGCAATGGCCCCGTAGGGTCGTCGTCCGTCACGCTGGAGGAGTTCGATGATCCGTCGATCCACCGCGTCAAGGGAGGTACGAGAGGACACCAGTTCCAGAGGACGGTGGGCGCTCGCGGACTTCGACGTGTGAGAGTTCGCTGCTGACATTGGTTATCTCCCGCTTCAGGGCGAGAGCCCCGTTGCTGCGGATAATGACATCCTAGCGGCTAATCGCGACGAATATCGTAATTTTTATCTTCGACGCAGACTTAATCACGACGAAACATTTGCAAACCCAAAGTGTCTCTGGCAGAGTGGCGTCACCGGAAAGCCGGACGGAAGCATCCACGGGGGAGTATCCATGCGTCGCCTTGCCAATTTCATCGATGGGGAGTACGTAGCGCCGAAGAACGGACGCTACGTGGAGTTGATCAACCCGGCGACGGGTGAGCCATTCGCCGAGATGCCCGTGTCGGGGGCCGATGATGTGGACGCCGCAGTGCAGTCATCGGCGCGAGCGTTTCAGTCGTGGCGCCGCGCAACTCCCGCCCAGCGCAGTCGCGCGTTGTTGCAGGTGGCGGACATTCTCGAGGCCAACGCCGCTCGCCTGGTGGACGTGGAGTCGGAGAACTGCGGGAAAATCATGTCGGTCACCATGGCCGAAGAGATTCCGCCGATGATCGACCAGATTCGTTTCTTCGCCGGCGCCGCACGGATTCTCGAGGGTCGGGCCGCCACGGAGTACCTGGACGGTATGACGAGTTACGTACGGCGTGAGCCGATTGGCGTATGCGCAGCCGTGACGCCCTGGAACTATCCCATGATGATGGCGGTGTGGAAATGGGCGCCGGCTATCGCCGCGGGAAACGCGATGGTACTGAAGCCGTCCGACACCACGCCGGCGTCTACGTTGCTGATGGCGGAGTTGATGGCCCAGGTGCTTCCGGCGGGAGTTCTGAATGTGGTGTGCGGCGACCGTGACACGGGTCGCGCCCTCATCGAGCACCCCACCCCCGCGATGGCCTCGGTCACCGGTTCGGTTCGAGCCGGAAAGGAAGTCGCCACGAGTTCGGCCCAGACGCTAAAGCGCGTGCACCTCGAACTAGGCGGCAAGGCACCCGTCATCGTGTTTGACGACGTGGATGTCCAGGCCGCCGCTGAAGGTATCGCGATTGGGGGCTACTTCAACTCTGGTCAAGACTGCACCGCCGCGACCCGAGTCCTGGTGGCCGATCGGGTCTACGGCGACTTCGTCGACGCGCTCGCCCAACAGGCCCGTTCGACGAAGGCGGGAATGCGGGACGATGACGACGCCTTCCTCGGTCCGGTCAACAACGAGAATCAGTTTGCGCGCGTTTCGGGATTTCTCGAGCGCACACCCGGACACGCCTCCGTCGTGGTGGGGGGTGGCCAACTCGGCGACACGGGCTACTTCATTCCTCCGACGGTGGTGGCGGACCTGCGTCAGGACGATGAGATGATCCAGAACGAAATCTTTGGTCCGGTCATCACGGTGCAGCGCTTCTCTGACGACGCCCAGGCTCTCGAGTGGGCGAACGGAGTCCAGTACGGCCTGGCCTCCTCGGTATGGACGTCGGACCACGGACGGGCGATGCGCTTTACTCGGGATCTCGATTTCGGCTGCGTCTGGGTCAACACGCACATTCCTATCGCCGCCGAGATGCCTCACGGAGGGTTCAAGAGCTCGGGATACGGCAAGGATCTGTCGGTCTACGGGTTCGAGGACTACACCCGGCTGAAGCACGTCATGCACAACATCGAGGCCTAGAGAGTTCGAAACGATTCTCGAGAGTCTCGAAAGACTGGAATGAGTTAATCAATAAATGGGGGGTACATGAATACCAATGACGTGATGGGGCCCTTCGGGGCACCCGTCCCAGAGCGTGAAGTTGCCGCCACGCTTAAGGCGGAGGAACTTAGTCTTTTTGACTCCACCGCAGTGGCGGTTTCCTCCGTGGCACCGGCGTATTCGCTGGCTTCAACGATTCAGGCCGTGATTGCGGTGGCGGGTGTGGGCCTCGTCGCTCCGTCGGTGCTCATTGCGTCGTTTGTACCCGTGATGTTCGTCGCATTGAGTTACTTCCATCTGAATCGGCGCAATCCAAACTGCGGGGCCAGTTACTCCTGGCTAGCTCAAGTCGTGAATCCATACTTCGGGTGGATCAATGGGTGGGTACAGGTGGGGGCTTCCGTGTTGTTCTGCACTACGGCTCCGTTACTCGCCGGCGGGTACACCTTGCAGTTTCTGCATTCCGCCTTTAACGCCGTACCGGAGTCGGCACTCAACTCGACAGTATGGACCGCCTGGATTGCGGCTGGGTGGCTCGCATTCGTAACCTGGATTTGCATTGTGGGTATTCGGTGGACCACCAATGCACAGTGGGTCATGGTCCTCATCGAATACACGGTCGTCATTGTCTTTTCCATCGGAGGGATCATTAAGGTTCTCCTTCGCCACCCTGCCCATTCACTGTCTTTTTCCCCCGGATGGTTGGACCCCTTCCACATTCACGGACTGTCGGCACTCGCTCCAGGACTGGCCCTCGGCGTTTTTTTCTTTTGGGGCTGGGACACGGCGCTGAATTTGAATGAAGAGTCAAAGGAAGCTTCGCGAATTCCGGGGCGTGCCGGCCTGATATCGATGTGGCTCCTGTTGTTCGTTTTTCTTCTCAACATCGTGGCGGTGGAGATGCTGCTCGGTCCGGCGGCCATCAACGCACAGGGTACGGGAGTTCTGTTCTACTTCGGTCAGCAGTTCGCCGGTCCGTGGGCAAGTTACGTCATGATTTTTGCTGTTCTGTCGTCCACCGTGGCCACCACGCAGACGACGGTTCTTCCCGCCGCTCGAATTACCTTGTCCATGGCTCGAGATGGGGTTTTTCCGAAGGTATTCGCCAAGGTTTCTCCGCGCTTTCAAACGCCGGTCATCGGAACTCTCCTGGTGTCTGGATTTTCGATGGCCGGGATATTCCTAACCACGGTGTCGTCATCGGCGAACAGCGTCTTCAACAACTTGGTACTTAACATCGGGGTGCTCGTAGCCTTCTACTACGGCGTTACGGGACTCGCCTGTGCGTGGGCGTTTCGTCGAACCTGGGGAACGAGCCTTCGTTCAACCATGGCGATGATCGTCGCCCCCCTGATCGGTGGTCTCGTTTTGCTCTACGTGTGCTACGACGTCATCAAGGCCGGAGGGAAGACGGCGCTCCCCGACGTCATCGTTCTCGTGTCCAGCGTGCCCTTCGTCATCTTGACCTGGTGGGTCACGAAGGGGAAGACCACGTTCTTCAAGCAACCGCTCGTCGCCTACGACACCATCGACTGAGTAGCGTGGGCGAGGCGAGTTGACGACACATTCGAATGAAGAGAAAGGGTGATCAACGATGATCATCGGCGTACCGAAGGAAATAAAGCCCGACGAGAATCGGGTGGCGCTCACGCCCGCGGGTGTTCGTGAACTGACGTCGTCGGGTCACCGAGTCCTCATCGAGCGCTCGGCCGGAGTGGGCTCCTCCATCGAGGATGCGGCCTACGTCGCCAACGGTGCCGTCATGGTGGAGAACGCCGACGAGGTGTGGGCGAGTGCCGACCTCCTCGTCAAGGTGAAAGAGCCCATCGCCGCGGAGTATCCGCGTCTGCGGGCCCGGGAGAACCAGGTTCTCTTCACGTACCTCCACTTGGCGGCGTCGCGCGAGTGTACGGACGCGCTTCTGGCGGCCGGGAACGTGGCCATCGCGTACGAAACCGTGCGAACCTCGAACAACGCTCTTCCTCTTCTCACTCCGATGAGTGAGGTCGCTGGTCGAATGGCGACCCTCGTGGGGGCCTACCACCTCATGCGTCCCGGTGGTGGTCACGGTACCCTCATCGGGGGAGTTCCGGGAGTGCTGGCCGCGAACGTGGTGGTCATCGGCGCGGGAGTCGCCGGAGTCGCCGCGGCACAGATGGCCGTGGGCCTCGAAGCCGACGTCACCATCCTCGATCGTAATCTCGACCGGCTACGCGAAGTGGACCACCACTTCTCGGGTCGAGTGCAGACGGTGGCGTCCTCGACTCTCGCCCTCGAAGACGCGTGTCGGCGGGCCGACATCGTCGTCGGCGCGGTGCTCGTCGTGGGCGCGAAGGCACCGAAGTTAGTGTCCAACCAACTGGTGAGCGAGATGCGTCCGGGTTCCGTGCTCGTTGACATCTCGGTGGATCAGGGTGGCTGTTTCGAGGACACCCGTCCGACGACCCACTCCAACCCGACGTTCCGAGTCCACAACTCCGTTTTCTACTGCGTCGCCAATATGCCGGGGGCGGTGCCGACAACCTCCACTCAGGCTCTCGCTAACGCGACGTTGCCCTACGTGGTGACCCTGGCGGACCAGGGCTGGCGCGAAGCGACGGCGCGAAACGCGGCTCTGTCCGAAGGCGTCAACATCGTGGACGGACGAGTGACCTACGCCCCGGTGGCGGAGGCGTGGGGGATGGAGTACCACCCCCTCTCCTCGCTCTAGTTCGTGGAGTCCACCCACGGGCAGTGTCGGCATCCACTGTCGCAACACTGCCCGCGTTCTAGGTGAGCGGAACGAGTGAGGACGCTCAGTCCCGTGGAGGGGTCGCGGTAGAGACGTTCTCCGCGGCTCTCCGCGCGGGCGTGGGCGGCCAGAATGTCGTCGTAATCCGGGCGTAGCGGCGAGCACCGATCGGGGTGCGGCGCGACACTCACGACGCCATCTCGAGGACGACTTTGCCGAATTTTCCGGGGCGAGCAAAATCGTCGTAGGCCCGAGTGATCTCCTCGAACGGCAGCGCGTCCGCGACCCGCACGCGAAGGTCCCCATTGATCCAGTGGGTTCGAAGATCGCGACGCACGGCCTCGATGGCGTGGTACTTCTCCTCCCGAGGTCGCCAGCGCAGAGTCGACCCGGTCAGCGTGGCGCGGGTTCCCATGAGGTGGCGAAGATCGAGCGACGCTTGGCGTCCGGCACCCACGCCGATAACCACGGCGCGGCCGCCCGCACCGAGTCGGGGAAGCGCTTGCTCCAAATGAGGGGCACCCACCAACTCGAGAATCACGTCGACGGGATCGATGTCATTGACGTCGGTGACGTCAATGACCTCCGCAGCCCCCAGGTCGCGCAGAGTGTCGTGGTGATCAGCGTGACGGGTGACGGCGGTGACGTGGGCTCCCCGAAGCGCCGCAATCTGGACGGCGAGGTGCCCGACTCCGCCGCTCGCTCCCGAGATGAGAACTCGTTCACCGTCGTTCACGCGCGCCTGGGTCACGAGAGCGTCGTGAGCCGTGACAACGGCTTCGCTAAACCCGCCGGCCTCCAGGTCACTCATCGATGGAGGGATTTCCAGAAGGTGTTCGGCGGCGACGAGGCAGTGGGTGGCGTGGGCGCCTCCTCCGACGATGGACGTCACTCGTCGTCCCACCCAGTGTTCTTGGATGTCGCTACCTTGCGAGATGACGACGCCAGCGAACTCCAAGCCCGGCACGTCGGCGACGCTGTCGGGGGGTGCGGGGTAGTGTCCCGCCACCTGCAGCCGATCGGCGGCGTTGATGCCGGCGGCGTGAACGGCCACGAGCACGTCGCGGGGTCCCGGGTCGGGAGTCGGGCGTTCGTCGAAGCGGAGCGCGTTGTCGACAATGGCAGCAACTATCACGGGGGTGACATTACGGGGCTCGGCCCGTTAAGTTGACACCATGGACATCTTCTCTCACCCCATCAACACCCTCGCCGGCGACGCCGGCTCCCTCGAGCCCTACCGGGGCCGGACCGTACTCCTCGTGAACGTCGCCTCGAAGTGCGGCCTCACCCCCCAGTACGAGGGGCTAGAGCAGTTGCAGAAGACGTACGAGGGCCAGGGGTTCTCCGTTCTCGGTTTCCCCTGCAACCAGTTCATGGGTCAAGAGCCCGGGACGGCGGAGGAGATTCAGACCTTCTGCTCCACTACCTACGGGGTGACCTTCCCCCTTTTCGAGAAGATTGAAGTGAACGGAGAGGGTCGTCACCCCCTGTACGCCGACCTGACGGAGATCAGTGACGCGGAGGGTTACTCGGGAGACATTCGTTGGAACTTTGAAAAGTTCCTCGTCGCTCCTGACGGTTCGGTGACCCGGTTCGCCCCGCAGGTGACCCCGGAGGATCCGGCGCTCGTCGGGGCCATCGAAGCCGCTCTCGCTTAGTCGAGAGCGCGCTCGACCTGTACGAAGAGGGTCCGACACCCGAGTCGGTTCCAGAAGGCCACCGCCCCAGCGTTACTCACCCGTGAACGAGCCTCCACGAGTCGGACGGGATGAGGATGACGTCGAACTGATTCGCTAATGAGGTACGTGGCGACGCCGAGGCGACGGCCCTCACGACGGACCGCGAGATCACTGACGTGAAGGGTGTGGCGGGGGTATCCGACGAGTTCTCCGAGGTCCCAGGTCACCACCTGAGCAACGACTTCGTCGCGCAACGTGGCCACAAGGTAGGTCACCTCGGGGTCCTCGAGTAGCTCCCGTAACCGCTCCTCGGCGCTGTCGTCGAATTCTTCACCCTGAGCCCGATCGATCTCGTGGTCGAGTTCTCGCAGGACGGGTAGATCACTCGTGAGCGCGGGGCGCACCGAGACGTCGTGGGGTGGGGTGACCCGCGTGTGGGGCATCCACTCTCGCGCGAGTGATACGGCGACGGGTTCGTAGCCGAGCCCCGTCCACGCGCGGTAGTCCTCGAGGGAGGTCCACACCGAGTGCCGGAGAGCGCCCCGAACCCTCCAGGAGGGCTGAACTTGCGTGAGGAGATGGGCGAGAACACCGACGGACTCAAAACTGACGGCGTCCGGCCCGCTATAGGCAGTGAGTTCGCCGGACGAGTCCTCCAAGAGGCGCGCACACAGGTGACCATGGAGCGTTCCACCCGACTCGTCGACCCACGTATCGGCGATCGCGTGAGTCAGAGCGGTACTCAACTCTCGTCGGCGCACCGTGGCGCTAAGGAGGGGCTCGAACTCCCTCGATCGTTGGAGTTGCTGAACGACGCGATCCGCCAACGCGGGCGCATCACTCGGGAGACCGCGTCGCACGGGAGGCACGCCCCACTTTAGGGTCCGCTCCACCTGTGGCAGTGTGGACTATGACCATTGTGCGCGCCACACTCTTCGATATGGACGGACTTCTCTTCGACACGGAGGTTCTCTGGCACGAGGCCGAAGTCGAAGTTTTCGGGTCGCTCGGCGTGGAGATTTCGGAGGTGGAGGACCGCTCAACGAAGGGAATGTACGTCACGGAAGTTGTCGCCTACTGGCGAGAGCGCTACCCCTGGAGTGGTCCGTCGAATGAGGAGGTGACCGTCCGATTACTGCAGCGAGTGGGTGATCTCGTGGAGGAAAAGGGTCGCGAGTTACCCGGAGCCCGCCGGGCCGTCGAGGAAGCTCGCCAACGTGGACCCATCGCGTTGGCGTCATCCACTCCACTCGCCCTCATTGAGCGGATACTCTCGCATTTCGACCTCCTCGACGCGTTCTCCTCTCTTCACTCGGCCGAGTTTGAGGAGTTTGGTAAACCGCACCCCGCCGTGTTTTTGCGCGCTGCCGCGAACCTCGAAGTTCGTCCGGAGCAGTGTCTCGTCTTTGAGGACTCGGCCGCGGGGGTGGTGGCCGCCGCCGCGGGTCGAATGCAGATTGTGGCGGTGCCGACGCCGGGGGACCGGCCCCTGCCCGCCTTCGGACTCGCGGATCTCGTCCTCGACTCGCTCGAGGACCTCTCGCCGGAGTGGCTGAACGACCGCTTCGGTCGGTCGTAGTCGGTGCGTCGTTCGGTACGATGGACCGACTCGTGTGAGGAGTACCCGTGTTTCGCCCCGTCAGTGCTGATCTAGATTTTGTCTCCCTCGAGGAGAGCGAGCTGACTCGCTGGCGAGAGCAGCGGGTCTTCGAACGATCCCTCCGCCAGCGAGACGGTGCCGAACCCTGGGTGTTCTACGAGGGGCCTCCGACGGCGAACGGTAAGCCGGGTCTCCACCACGTGTGGGCCCGGGTCTACAAGGACTTGTTCTGTCGCTACTGGACGATGCGCGGGCGATACGTGGCGCGTCGCGCAGGTTGGGACACCCACGGACTTCCCGTGGAAGTCCAGGTGGAAAAACAACTCGGTATCTCGGGTAAGCGGGCCATCGTGGAAGAAGTCGGAGTGGCCGAGTTCACTCGGCTCTGCCGTGAGTCCGTCCTGACCTACGTCGGGGAGTTCGAGCGTCTGACGGAGCGAATCGGCTACTGGACCGACATGGAGCACGCCTACTACACCTTCACTCCCGAGTACGTGGAGTCGGTCTGGTGGCAACTCCAGCAACTCTTCCAGCGGGGGTTGCTGTACGAGGACCTGAAAGTGGTGCCCTACTGCCCTCGGTGTGGAACGGCCCTGTCGAGTCACGAGCTCGGTCAACCCGGGGTGTACACGGACGAGACGGACGAGAGTTGCTACGTGCGACTGCCCATCACCGAAGACGGAGGAAGGGACCTCGCCGGAGCGACCCACCTCGGGGTGTGGACGACCACACCGTGGACCCTGCTGAGCAACATTGCGGTGGCCGTCAACCCGGACATCACCTACGCCGTGGTCGACGGGACGGTGGTGGCCGCGGATCTCGTGGAGTCGGTCTTTGGTGAGGGCGCGAGCGTCTCGGGAACCTTTCCGGGCACCACTCTTCTCGGTGTGCGCTACGCCCGACCTTTTGATGACGTACCGGTGCCCACGGGGACGAACGCGTTCTACGTAGTCGCGGCGGACTACGTGACGACCGAGGACGGAACGGGGCTCGTTCACCAGTCCCCCGCCTTCGGTGAGATCGACCGCCAGGTCACACGGGCGCACGGTATGCCGACCCTTAATCCGGTCGGCCCTGACGGATGCTTCACGGACGAGGTCCCTTGGCTCGTCGGACGACCCGTGCGAGAGGCGAACCACGACATTAACGATGAGTTGGAGCGCCGCGGCCTCTTGATTCGACGATTCGACTACGCGCACTCTCTGCCTCACTGTTGGCGCTGCGGGACTGTTCTGATCTACTGGGGAAAGCCGTCGTGGTACATCGCGACGAGCCGGTTCCGCGAGGAACTCATGAGTGAGAACCAGGGGGTCGACTGGCATCCGGCCCACATCCGGGACGGTCGATTTGGTGAGTGGCTCTCGAACAACGTCGACTGGGCACTCTCCCGGGATCGATTCTGGGGTACCCCGTTGCCCATCTGGACCTGTTCGAAGAATCACTACGTGTGCGTCGGTTCGCGGGCCGAGCTCTCGGCCCTCGCTGGTCGTGATCTCTCCGATCTCGACCCCCATCGCCCCACCATCGACGACGTGGTTCTGACCTGTCCCACCTGCTCGGAACCGGCCCGTCGAGTCGAACCAGTTATCGACGCGTGGTTCGACTCGGGGGCGATGCCTTCGGCTCAGGTGGGCTACCCCCAGGTGGAGGGTTCTGAGGCGGCGCGACAGTTTCCGGCTGATCTCGTCGTTGAGGCCATTGACCAAACGCGGGGATGGTTCTACTCGCTGCTCGCGGTCAACACTCTGGTGTTCGGACACTCCCCGTACCGGCACGTGCTCTGTCTCGGCCACATCGTCGATGAGAACGGTAAGAAGATGAGTAAGTCGCAGGGTAACGTCATCGACCCCTGGGACGTCCTCAACTCCAAGGGAGCGGACGCTCTGCGTTGGTGGATGTTCTCCCAGGGATCCCCTTGGACCTCCACCCGGGCGTCCCTCGGGGCCATCGACGCCTCGCTGCGCGAAACTCTCGGGACGTTGTGGAACACCTTTTCGTTCTTCACGACCTACGCGTCGCTCAACGGCTTCGATCCCAGCGACGGCGATATTCCGGAGTGGTCCCGTCGGCCCGCGATCGACCGGTGGATTCTCTCCCGGCTGGAAGACGTCACCGAGCGGGTGACGTCTTCACTCGAGGGCTACGAGCCCCTGGCCGGCACGGACGCCCTCGGGGAGTTCATCGACGATCTGTCCAACTGGTACGTCCGCCGGAGTCGGCGCCGATTCTGGCGCACCGATCCGGACGCCCCGGCGGGCGACTCCCTCGCCGCGCAGGCGACTCTGCTCGAGGTGCTCCAGCGAGTGACCCTGCTCCTCGCCCCGTTGTGCCCCTTTATCTCTGAGACGCTGTTCCGAGAGCTCTTCGCCGCGGGCGAGGAGGACTCGGTGCACTTAGCGGACTGGCCGAACGTGGACGTGAGTCGTCGTGACGAGGGTCTCGAGGCCCAGATGAGCGTGGCTCGTCGGCTGACCTCGCTCGGTCGTGCCGCGCGAGCGGAGGCCAAGGTCAAAGTGCGCCAGCCACTGTCCCGCGCCCTTATTTTCGTCGGACCGGGGGAGGTACGCCCGCCCGAGGGGATAGTGGAAGAGGAACTGAACGTCGACCGCCTCGACTTCGTCTCGGAGTTGAGCGACGTCCTCTCCTTCGAGCTCGTTCCTAACTTCCGTTCTGTGGGACCCAAGTTGGGTGACACGGTGAAGGAACTGCGCGGTGCCCTCGCGACTCTTGACCCGACTCACCTCGCGCACGAATTTGAACTGGGTCGCTCAGTGCCCGTGACGCTATCGACGGGACTCGTGCCTCTCGAACCGGGGGACGTGGAGATTCGCGTGAAGGGACGCGGTGGTTACGCCGTGTCGCGCGACGGGGGTGAAGTGGTGGCCCTCGACCTCGCGCTGGATGATGACTTACGCCGGCGCGGCCGCCTCCGCGAAGTTGTTCGTCAAGTTCAGGACCTTCGAAAGTCCGAAGGATACGACGTCGCCGATCACGTGATTCTCGTTCTCGACGGCGTCGGGGACCTCGAGGAAGACGCTGAACTGCTCGCCCGTGAGGTGCTCGCGGACGCCATCACCTTCGGGTCTGGTGACGGAGAGGGCGCGGTGTTGGAACTCGACGGTGTCGAGGACGCGCGAGTGTGGATTCGCCGGGTTTAGTGGGCGTCGTTTAACTTCGCGAGAAGGTTCGCGAGGGTAGTGCGCTCTGCACAGTCCAGGCGTCCCGCGAGAGTCTCGTCGAGGTAGTTCAAGTGCACGCGCAGTGCGTCGTCGAGACGCTGCTGGCCCTCGTCGGTGATGGCGACGTGAACGGCTCGCCGGTCACTCGGACAGAGCTGACGTTCCACGAGATGGGCGTCAACCATTCGGTCAATGAGTCGAGTGGTGCCGCCACTCGAGTGGACAATGGCGTCGGCCACCTGATTCATCTTGAGGCGACCCGAGGGCTCTCGCCGCAGTTCCATCAGTACCTCAAAGAACGCCAACGGCATGTGGCAGTGCTCTTCCAGCTGCTGGGCCAAACTTCGAGCGAGACGGGCGTTGGTGTCGAGGAGAAGACTAAAGAGGGTGACTCGTTCGTCCTGGGTTGCGCAGGGTGGCGATAACTGCTCCATTTATTTAGTTTACTCCTCATTTACTAGAAATCAAGATATTGCTTGACAAGTAATTGCATATACAACTATTATGATACTCGAACCACATATCCGTTCCTAAGGAGATATCCATGAGCAACTTCCCCGCCCCCGGCGTTTACACCGTTGACGTCGCCCACTCTCGCATTGGCTTCGTAGCCCGCCACCTCGTGGTCTCGAAGGTGCGCGGCAACTTCACGCAGTTCGAGGGCACCGTCACCATTGGTGACACCCCCGAGAACTCGTCGGTCTCGGCCTCGGCTCAGGCCGCCAGCATCACCACCAACAACGACATGCGTGACGGTCACCTCCAGTCGGCCGAC
>JAGXAY010000153.1 GCA_018971385.1 Acidobacteriota bacterium
CTGGCGAGCACTGGATCGACCGGCGCCCCAGGAGTAATCGTCGCCGGCCAGGAGCCCGTCAGCCCGGCGAGACTCGTCTCATTGATTCCGAGGTAGAGCTCACCGGGTTGACCCTCGAAGATGAACGACGAGCCGACCGTGAAGGGCACCCCGGCTCCGATCTTCGCAATCAGCGAACCGCACGCGAGGCCCGGGTAGAGAGACGTCGAGGTCGCCGCGCCACAACTGGTCCACGGAGTTCCCGCCGGAGTGCCCGGAGCCCCAGTCATGCCACTTACCGTGCCGGAGGCTGAGAGCGCGTAGAAGGTTCCCGAGGTCACCGAGAGTCCGGTATCGATCCACGCGGTCGAGGGGGTCACCGTCACGTTGAGAGGGAAGGGCGTGGCCGACGCGATTGACGGGGGAATCGCGACCAAGGTCACACTCGCGAGAGCGATGACCGCAATCAGCGCGATCGCGCTTCGCCGGGCGCTGCAGAGCTTTCTCGTCATCCACCGACTCCTCATGAATGCCCACTCCCGATTCCATTGGCTCGACTCACGACGCACTCCCCTTCTCACGGCATCCACCTCTCAGAGGCCCTGAGGTAGAGAATCGACGAAGGGAGTCCGCCACGACTGCGCAGGCTCACTCTCGCGCCGACCACACCCGACTCCATGACGTAGATCGCCCGGCTCGGTGCGAAACGGCCAACCAAGTGGGGTGCGGGACCTACGAGAAGGATCCTTCGGTCGTTAGCGGTGTATCCAATCGCCACCGAGTTCGCGCGAACTACCTCGTGTATCGGGTCCGCCACTACCGGATACACCGTGCTCGAGGTCGTCTGGACGGGCTGGACGAGAGTGGAGCCCTGAACGCTGTAGGAGGTGGGGACGAGAGCTCCGGTGGCGTCTTTAGCCCAGGGGGCCTCAAAGGTGCCCACGGAGATCGATCCGCCAGAAAAACTCTTCATCACCGAGACACTGCCATCGGGGTTCGAGGCGAGAAACTCTCCCGGAGAGAGAGTCACCGGAAAGGAGTAACTCGAAGGAGCAGAAGAGTTCTCCAGGCTCACCGACTCTCTCATCCCACTGGTGGTGAGAGTGGCGGCGACAGAGAAGTGAGACGAGGGGGTGTAGAGGGTGCTCGAGGGGGCGATCTCGACACCGGCACTGGAGGAGGTTCCTAAGGGTAGGCCGAGATCGACCTGGTTCGACCCGTCACTCACGCGTAAGGCTCCCGCACCCGTTGAGGGCAGTGACACCGTCTCACCACTCGACAGGGTGGAACTCGTCGATCCATTCAGGTGAGTGGCGGACGAGAGAGCCCCGTCAAAGGCCCCGGCCGCACTGAGGGCGTTCAGGGTGTCTTGGTAGCTGAGATCCCCCGACGCACCCGCCGGAGTCGCGACGAGAGCGCTAGAGAGAATGAAGTCCCCCCCCCGCGAGAAGAGTCATCGCCCTTCTCGAGAGTGTGAGAGCAACCTGTCGCACGAGAACCTCCCTCACCCGAGAGTCTCTCGAGACCGTGGTGTGGCTCAACCTAGAGCCTGGTGAGAGGGCTGTCAATCATAATGGCACTAAGGCAGATTGAGCTTTGGCGGAAGTGGCGAGTCACCCTAACCCCGAGTGACATCACCAAGATGCTTCGCGCCGTCGGACAAGGAAGATGACTTTTTGTGTCCCGACGCTCGATTGAAGGCTGCCTTTGTTACTGTCGTGGTCGTTTTCTTTCGCGTCGAGTTCGTCCATTAAGGATGTGATGAGCGCCGCAATCGGGGTAACGGATTTTCGTTGGTTGTACCGAGCTAGTGGAGCCTGTGGCGCAGAGACGAATGGACAGCCATATTCGACGTACTTTCGTCCGAAAGAGACGGACTCCGACGCCGGAATCTCTCCCCAAAATGAAGCTCGGGATCTGTGACGAGGCGTCCGATGAAGGTCGCCTCGTTTTCCGAATCTCCCCGCCTGTGGGGCTTCGCTGAAGAAAACGTTCTTCAATGTGGTGAACCTCGTGAACGATTCTGTGAACCGATTTAACGAACACCAACGAACAACCTGAAAGGCAGCAAACGGTTACTAGCCGCCTCATCAGGATAAATAGGACGAATCGAAACAGTCTCGAACACCATCAAATACCCCTAGCGCGCTAGAACAATGACTCTTAATCAACCGGTTCCGGGTTCGAGTCCCGGTCGGCGCACCAAAGAAGTACCTGGTCAGAGCCAGGAAATTGACTGGAGATAGCCTCAGGTCCCCCGCCATATGGGGACGAAATGGGGACAGACACCGCGAACATCAGCGAATTGTCTGGACGAAATCGGACGAAATAGAACCACCTTGTGCTTTACGATGGCGCGGTGTCTGGCTACCTCGAGAAGCGTGAGAACGGCGT
>JAGXAY010000044.1 GCA_018971385.1 Acidobacteriota bacterium
TGAGCCGTAGTCGATGAAGCGAAAGTGTGGGTAACCCCGTAGTGAGGGCGTCGCGGTCGTCGCGATGTTCACGAGGGCCGCGTTGGCCGCGAGTGCACCGCCGAGGGAGATAAGAAAGATGAGCACTATACGTCGGAACGACGCCGGCTCACGGGGCGACACCCCCTCCGAGTGACGACGCACCGAGTGCTGCTCGATGAAGGGCTCGTCGTCCATCTCCCCACACCCTAACTGCCGTGTCTCACTCTTCCTCCCCCACCCCGAATGGCACCCCCCACGTCAGGCCCCGCAGAAAATCCGACATCACGTCGCTACGGTCGCGGCGTAGCGAGGACACTCTCTGTCCTCGCGCCACCTCCGCGGTTCGCGACCTCTCCGCGAGGGACTACGCCACGTCCGCCAAGCGAGCGAGCGCTCGTTCGGCCGCCCGGCGCACTCGGGGGGTGGAGTCGTTCGTCCACGCCACCATGACCGCGGTCGCCTCCAGCACCCGATGAGCCGCCACCACCTTCGCCACCATCTCTCTCACCCGCCACGCCGGATCGGACGCCCGTCCGAGCAGGGCCGGTGTCGCCACGGGATGAAACACGTGGAGGAGTCCTCGGGCGGCCCAGACTCTCGGCCACGGACCGGAGAGACCTCCCACGCGACCGGCTAGCACCGCGTGGGCCGCCGGGCCGGCGAGGACGACGAGTAGTTCCCCGTCGGCCACGTCTCCATCGAGCACGCGGGCACAGTCGAGGACGACCGACATTCGACCCCGCCGCTCCACCTCCGCGAGGAGGCTCTGCCGTGGGGTCATCCCCCAGCGTTCGGACACGACCTCATCTTTCCACCGACTGAGCGAGAGGTCGTCGCCAATTTCCCCTCAACCGATATCGAGTGGCGTCCGAATATCACGGGACGTGGCGAGTAAGGGACAGTTTTCGCTGCTTCCCTAGACCACCGCCGATGGGTCCGTCGAGCCAACTGTCACGTCGCGTCCCCGCCGTCGTAAGGACTCACGCCAACCTTCCCTCGATCGCCCCACCCAATGACATCATCGGTCGATGGTGGTGGCGCGGCTACAAAGTGGCCAGGTACGCGTCGAACTTGACAAAGCTCGTTTCCAGCCCAGCTCGGGCTTCGGGGCTCATCAGCATCGGTGGGACGTTGGTCTGATGGGTCACGGTCTCGGTCCGTCCGTCACCAAGGTCGTTGAAGATGATGGAGGTCGTCATGCCGCCTTCAACGCCCGCTTCGGTGAACGAGAACTTGTTCGGCGGTTCGAAGTCCACGAACACCCCAATGACCGGATACCGCTCGCCCGTCTCGTCACTGACCATCACCGTCTCGAATCGTCCGCCGGGGCGAGGTTCAATCGTGATTCCCTCGAGTGGTGTACTCATGCCGATCGGACCCCAGAAATGAGTCAAGTGCTCGGGTGTCGTCATGCACTCGAACACCACTTCGGGTCGGGCGTTGAAGACTCGTTTTATGGTGAGTTCACCCGGGCCGGATAATTCGTCGCTCATGACTGCTTCTCCTGTCTCTTGTCGTGCCCCAACTGCTTGAGGTGCTGTTCGAGCTGGTCGAATCGCTCCGTCCAGATCTGTCGGTTCTTCGTGATCCAGTCCGTCGCCACTTCCAGGGGCGCCGGCTCAAGGTGGCAGGGCCGGAACTGCGCGTCTCGACCCTTGGCAATCAGTCCAGCAGCCTCGAGCACCTTGAGATGCCGGGAGACTGCCTGAAGACTGATGTCGAATGGCGCCGCCAGTTCGTTGACCGTCGCGTCACCAAGGGCTAGCCGGGCGAGGACGGCCCGGCGAGTCGGGTCGGCCAGTGCGGCGAAGGTGAGACTCAGGGAGTCGCTTGCCATAGGTATTCAATATGATTGTTAATCAACATTATTATTGACTATAAGGTCCGAGGGGACCGATGTCAACACGTGTGGGCGCACGTGGAGTGGCAGTTCCAGCGCGGTGACGGCTGTATCTCGGTACGCCATGAGAACCCAACGTCCCGCGACCAACACCCGCGGCGGAAGATACGACACGGGGTGCCCACGTGGTGCAGTGGTAAGGCCAGCGACGCGCCGTGTAGCGACCCCCGCAGTGATGCCCTCCCCAACGACTACACCCAACACGTGCCGTGACGGGTGGCAATCGATGGTCACTGGAGACTCGAGGGAGGGACCACGGTCTCTCTCCGTAATCAAAGTCCTGAGAGACGTGACGTGCACCTCCAGTGAAAGATCGGAGCGACGTCCACTGAAGAACGCCCGCGACTCGACAGACGGGCTCTGATCCCCCCTCGCTTTGACGTCGAATCTCACTGTCGCGGTAATGCTCCCGCACGGTCACTGGGGCGCTAGTGCTGGCCCGACCTTGCGTCTCCGCTGTCATTCGTAGGCGAACCACACTGTCGCCCGCACTCTTCGTGACCGCCGACATCGTGCACCGACAATGTTCGACCCCCCGACTCACCCTCGGAGGGCGGGTCGGGGGGTCGACCGTCGACGACGAGCGCGACGATGCCCGTCTTTTAGCTACAGCCCGACGTCGACCCGCAGCTCGAGCAGACGTAACACGAGCCGGCGCGCTGCATGTGGTTCCCGCAGGAGTAGCACATCGGGGCGTCACGCTGCTCCTCACGCGCCGGGGCCGGAGCCGGGGCGCTCGCTCGGGCCACGGGAGCCGGGTCGAGGAGCGTCGGCTGCTCGTTGATGGGGTGCGAGGGCGTCGCCTGCTCCACCACTTCGGGCAGGGTCGGCTGGATACGCTCACTCGTCGAGAGCACTCCCAACTCCTCACGCTCACTCTGGGGCAGGTAGTCGAGCGCCAGGCGACGGAAGATGTAGTCCACGAGAGAGGTGGCAATCCGCAGGTCGGTGTCGTCAGTCATGCCGCTCGGCTCGAACTTCATGTTGACGTACTTGCGCACGTAGGTCGCGAGCGGTACGCCGTGCTGGAGTCCGAGGGAGATGGAGATGGAGAAGGCGTCCATGATGCCCGCCAGGGTCGACCCCTGCTTCGAGACCTTGATGAACACCTCACCCGGGCGACCGTCCTCGTACTCACCCACCGTGACGTAGCCCTCGCAGTCGGCGACGCGGAAGGCGAAGGTCGTCGAGACCCGGCGACGCGGGAGGCGCTCGCGCACCGCTCCGACCACCACCGAGTGCTCGTGACGGGACAGGTCGAGGGCCTTCTCGAGCTCAGCGATGCGCTGGCGCAGTTCGGCCGAGACGTCGCCCGCGCTCGCCGGAGTCTCGGCGTTCTCGCCACCCTTCTTCGCGGTCGAGAGGGGCTGGCCGACCTTGCAGTTGTCGCGGTAGATCGCGACGGCCTTCACGCCGAGCTTCCAGGCGTCCATGTGGAGCTGCTCCACCTCTTCGATGGTCGCCTCCTCGGGCATGTTCACCGTCTTCGAGATCGCGCCGGAGATGAAGGGCTGGATGGCCCCCATCATCCGCACGTGGCCGGAGTGGTGAATGGTGTTGTCCCCCATCGAGCAGGCGAACACCGGCAGGTGCTCACTGCGCAACGCGGGGGCACCCACGATGGTCTTGTTCTCGTCGATGTACCGGACGATTGCGTCGACCTGGTCGGCGGAGTAGCCCAACTTCGTGAGGGCGCGCGGCACCGTCTGGTTCACGATGGACATCGTGCCCCCACCCACCAACTTCTTGAACTTCACGAGACCGAGGTCGGGCTCGACTCCCGTCGTGTCGCAGTCCATCAGCAGACCAATGGTGCCGGTCGGCGCGAGAACTGTCGCCTGAGCGTTACGAACGCCGTAACGGGTGCCGAGGTCGACGGCCTCCTCCCAGGACTCCTGGGCGGCGGCGAGCAGATCAGCCGGGGCGAGGGTGGCGTCAATCTGGTAGGCCGCGTCGCGGTGCTTGCGCAAGACGTTCAGCATCGGCTGCTTGTTTTCGGCGTAGCCCTCGTGGGGTCCCATCCGACCGGCCGTGCGGGCCGACACGGCGTAGGCGTGACCGGTCATCAGGGCGCTGATCGCCGCCGCCCAGGCCCGACCCCCGTCGGAGTCGTAGGCGAGGCCGGAGGCCATGAGGAGCGCCCCGAGGTTGGCGTAGCCGAGGCCGAGCTGACGGAACTTCCGGGAGTTCTCCCCGATCTTCTCCGTCGGGTAGTCGGCGTCACCCACGAGAATCTCCTGGGCGGTGAAGAGCACGTCAATGGCCGCCTTAAAGGCCTCGACGTCGAAGCGCCCGTCGGAGTGGAGGAACTTCATCAGGTTGAGGCTCGCCAGGTTGCAGGCCGAGTTGTCGATGTGCATGTACTCCGAGCACGGGTTGGAGCCGTTGATACGGTCCGTGTTCGAGGAGGTGTGCCAGGCGTTGATCGTGGTGTCGAACTGGAGGCCGGGGTCGGCGCACTCCCAGGCGGCTCGGGCGATGTCGCGCCAGAGCTCACGGGCCGGCACGGTCTTCACGACCGTCACGCCGTCACGGGCCATCAGGTTCCAGTCCCGACCCTCCACGACGGCCTGCATGAACTCGTCGGAGACGCGCACCGAGTTGTTGGCGTTCTGGTACTGGATCGAGTGGATGTCCTTGCCGTCGAGGTCCATGTCGAAGCCGGCGTCGCGCAGGACGCGAGCCTTCTTCTCCTCCTTGGCCTTGCACCAGATGAACTCCTCGATGTCGGGGTGGTCCACGTCGAGCATCACCATCTTCGCGGCGCGGCGGGTCTTACCACCCGACTTGATGGTGCCGGCCGACGCGTCGGCTCCGCGCATGAAGGAGACGGGGCCCGACGCGGTGCCACCGCCTTCGAGCAACTCCAGGCTGGAGCGAATCTTCGAGAGGTTCACGCCGGCGCCGGAGCCACCCTTGAAGATGATCCCCTCTTCGGTGTACCAGTTGAGGATCGAGCGCATCGAGTCCTCGACGGCGAGAATGAAGCAGGCGCTCGCCTGCTGGGGGACGCCCTTCACGCCGATGTTGAACCACACCGGGGAGTTGAAGGCGGCCTTCTGGGTCACGAGCAGGTGCTTCAGCTCGTCGCGGAAGGTCTCGGCCTCCTCCTCGTCGAGGAAGTAGTCACGGTTCTTCCCCCACTGGGTGATGGTGTCGACGATACGGTCGACGACCTGCTTCAGGGAGTGCTCGCGCTCCGGGGTGCCGAGGGTGCCCCGGAAGTACTTCTGGGCGAGAATGTTGGTGGCGTTCACCGACCACGTCGAGGGCACCTCGACGTCCAACTGCTCGAAGGCCACCGAGCCGTCGCGGTAGTTGGTGAGGCGAGCGTCACGGCGGTCCCACACCACCTCGTCGTAGGGGTGACGGCCCTCCGTGGTGAAGAAGCGGCGAATGCCGATTCCGAGGCGCTGAGGTGCGATGGCCATGTGAATCTCCCGGTGTGTGGCGAATAGTCTTCTCCCGCGAGGACCGCGACGCCCGGTTTCCACCGACCGCGTTGGCCACAACATGTAGTGGTTCCCACCACGGTCGTCGCAAGATGCTGTGTTATTACAGCATTGTAATTACTCCCGCGTCAACTCTTCTCGGAAAGAATTTTGGCGCAGGGTTCCGCAACGGTCGTCGCCGCGGCCGATAACCCTACTGCAGCTTAGAAAGCGCCCGGCGAAGGTTCCGAATCGCCTGATGAGTGCGGAGCTCGTTCTCGATGAGGGCGAAGCGCACGTGGCCGTCGCCCCCCTCCCCGAAGCCCACGCCGGGGCTGGTGGCGACCTCGGCCTCGGTGATGAGGTGGGTGGCGAACTCCAGGGAGCCCATCTCGGCGTAGGGCTCGGGGATCGGGGCCCACACGAACATCGAGCCCTTCGGCGCGGCGACCGGCCAACCGATGCGCTCGAGGCCCTCGATGAGGGTGTCCCGGCGGGACTGGTAGATCGCGCGCAACTGACCCGGGTAGTCGGACGCCTCATTCATGGCCACGATGGCGGCGATCTGGACCGGCTGGAAGGTGCCGTAGTCGAGGTAACTCTTCAGTTTGGTGAGAGCGGCCACCACTTCGGCGTTACCCACCATGAAGCCCCCTCGCCACCCGGCCATCGAGAAGGACTTGGTCAAGGTGTAGAGCTCGACGCAGCACTCCTTCGCCCGGGGCACCTGGAGGATGGAGGGCGGCTGGTAGCCGTCGAAACCGAGGTCGGCGTAGGCGAAGTCGTGACAGACGATCACCTCGTGTTCGAGGGCGAAGGCGACGAGGCGCTCCATGAAGGCCAGGTCCACGACGGCGCTCGTGGGGTTGTGCGGAAAGGAGCAGATGATGACCCGGGGCTTCACCCGCGCCTGGTCCCAGGCCCGGGTGAGACCCTCGAAGAAACTCTCACCGGGATCGAGGTCGCTCGAGCCGGGATCGACCATCGGCACCGTGATGACCTCGGCCCCGGCAAAACCGGGTCCGGCCAGGTGAATCGGGTAGGAGGGCGAGGGCACGATGGCGCTATCACCCGGACCGAGGAGCACCCACATCAGGTGAGTCAGGCCTTCTTTCGCCCCGATGGTCGTCACGACCTCGGTGTCGGGATCGAGATCGACGTTGAAGAGCGTCTTGTAGCGACGAGCCATCGCGAGTCGGAGATTGGGCAGTCCCCGCGACGCCGAGTAGCGGTGGTTCTTCGGGTGATGAGCGGCTTCGGCGAGTTTCTCCACCGCGAGGTCCGGACTCGGAAGATCGGGATTACCGAAGCCGAAGTCCACGACGTCGCGTCCCGCCGCTCGCGCGCTGGCCTTCAGACCGTTGATGTGAGCGAACACGTACGGGGGTAGACCCGAGATGCGACGAAACTCCATCACGGCACTCTAGTGAACTAGCGAGTTGCGCACCAGGCTCCGAGTCGCTCGGGCGACGCGTGGGACGTGAACACGCACCAGGTCACGCCCCTCTCGGCGAGAGCGTCGAGCCACCCCTCCACCCCCTCCGGAGCCATCCCGGCCCAGGTGACCTCGCGCGGACCGACGAACCGCTCCACCTCGTCGAGCGGCGCGTTCCAGAGATTGAGGGCCGCCCCGAGGGAGTCGGCGATCTCGACGAGCGCGGGACTTCGACCACCGATCCAGACGGGGGCCGCCACGGAGCGGGCAATCTCGGCGAGGTCGCGTCGGCGCGTCGCGAGATCGTCCACGCTCAGTCCGAAGTCCTCCATCTCCCGGCGCCCCTGGGCGTCACCGAGCCCGAGTCCCGCGATCACGCGACCGGGGGCCCACTCGACGAGGGCTTGCAGACTCTCGCTCAGGTGTGCGGGCGACCCGTGACCGACCCGGGCGACGAGGGGTCCGAGGTGAACGCCCTCGACGGTCGTCGCCAGCCGGGCGAGGAGGGGAAAGGGGCTGAGGGAGGCTCGGTCCGGTTCGCCCGGCGGGTAGAGGTGGTCGTAGACGAAGAGTCCGTCAATACCGACGTCCGCGACCCGTCGGGCCCTCTCGAGGACGCTCTCGGCGTCCCCGCGAAAGGTGGGCAGTATCTGCCCGACTCTCACCCGGCCCGCTCGAAGGCCACCACGGCCGCCCCGAGCGCCCCGGCGCGAACGCCGAAGGCCGACGGCACGAGGGTAAAGGGCGGTCTCATCGGGTACCCCTCCACGAGATCGGCCAAGTACGTCGTCGCCGAGGGCACCATGAAGTCGGCGGCCACGGACAGTCCGCCACCGATCACAAAGTGACCGGCGTCCATAATCGCGGCCAGGTTGGAAATGCCGAGGGCCAGCCACCAGGCGACCTCGTCGAGAAGGGCGAGGGCTTCGGCGAGCCCCTCGGCGGCCCCCGCCGTCACGTGTTCGGCCCGCACCAACTCCGGGGCGCCCGCGCGCACCGAGAGGGTGGGTAGGCGCCCTTCCGCGGCGGCCAGGCTGGCCAGGCGTCCGAGTCCGCTCCCGGAGGCGTAACGCTCCCAGCAGCCGTACCCTCCGCAGTGACAGGGCGCCCCTCGAGCCTCGACCACCATGTGACCGATCTCACCCGCGAAGCCACTGCGACCCCGGACGAGTTGACCGTTCGCCACGAGACCACCGCCGATGCCCGTACCGAGGGTCACCATGACGAAGTCGTCGATTCCCCGCGCCGCACCCCAGGCGAACTCGGCCAACGCGGCGCAGTTGCCGTCGTTCTCGACGTGCACGGAGTGATTACCCAACCGTTCGGCGAGAGCGGCGGGCAGGTCCGCCCCCGAGGCACTCTGGAGGTTGGGGGCGTAGGCGAGGCTCCCGTCACGGCGCACCAAACCGGGGACGCCGATGCCGATGGGAACGGTCGCGGGGTCGGAACCGTGCCGGCTCGTCAACTCGCGAATCTGGGTGGCGAGGACCTCCGCCATCGCCTCTCCGGCACCCCGCGAGGGGTCGTGCGGAGTGGGGGTAGTGACCTCTTCCAGAACCTCACCCGTTCGACTCATCAACACCGCGAGAGACTTGGTCCCCCCGACGTCTACTCCTAGTGCGATGTCGGACGCCACGTGGTCCACCTCCCGACCCAAATCTACTCAGGTCGCTCCCACCCGCCCGAATCAAAGGGGGCGAGTCCGGCGCCGAGACGGCGTGCGGCGAGGGACCAGTCCCCCGTTCGATCCACCCACGCTCGGCTGTCCTCGCCGAGACCACGTCGGCGAAGGGGATCGCGCCACATCTCCTCGAGGGCCCGCGCGAGGTCGGGAGCGCTGCGGGGGTTGTCGAGAACGACGCCGGTCTCCTCGTGACGCACGGCTTCGTGACTACCACCCGAACGTCCCGCAATCTGGGGCACTCCGCAGGCGGCCGCCTCGAGAAAGACCATGCCAAAGCCCTCCTGCTCGAGGCCACCCCAGCGCCGTCGACAGTCCATCACCATGACGTCAGCCAGCGCGAGCCAGGTCGGTAGCTCCTCGTCGCCCACTCGCCCGAGGAGCTCCACCGGCGCTCCCGACTTTTCCACGCGCCTCTCCAACCGGCTCCGGTCGCGTCCCGAACCCCCAATCTGGACGCGGAGACGGGGGATGGTGGGCGCGAGCAGTGCGGCGGCGTCGATCAAGGTATCCATACCCTTTCGGGGGACGAGACGGGAGTAGGACACGACGAGGAAGTCGTCGGGATTAAGCCCCCGGGCGGCCCGTTCGCGGACCCGTTCGTCCTCGTCGAGGGGAACAAACCTCTGACGGTCGACCCCCGGGGGCACCTGGATAATCGGTGGCGTCCACTCCGCGGCGTTACGACGCGCCTCGTGCGCGCAGTAGTGACCAGCGGCGACGGCGACACTCGCGTGGCGCAGGACGTAGCGCAGGCTGGACGCGACGAGGGGCACTCGAGCGGGAATAGTGACCTCCGCTCCGTGGAGGACGACACCGTAGGGTCGCGACAGCCGGGGGCCGAGAAGTCCGAGGGGCCACGCCGGGTCGAGGAGGACGAGGTCCGGTTGGTGGCGCCGAATAGCGTCCTCAATGGCCCGGTACGCCCGAGGAGTAGGCGCAAAGAGCGTGGAGGAGTCCACGCGTTCAATCACGAGGTCGCTCGCCTCGTCGAACGCGGCCGCGTCCGGGTGGGAACGGGCGGTCACGACGACCGCCCGGCCCGGCTCGAGGCGGCGCCAGAGTTCGTGGAGATACACCTGGATTCCCCCCGTTTTTGGCGGGAAGTCGTTCGTGATTAACAGGTGGCGAGCCACCCGCCCACGCTAGTGGGAGGCGAGGGAGCCCCCGGGGCGATACTTCAGTTCCGGTAGCAGCCCCTCACTCACGAGAACACTCGCGGCGGCGGCCATCTCTTCGGAGAGACTCAAGTGATCTGGAGTGTCCCCCACCACGAAACTCACGAGGCAGTCCTCGCACTCTGGAGTGGAGTGACGCACGCAGTCGTCACAACTCACCGACACACTCAGGGGATGATTCGTCGTTACTCTCATGCGCCCACTCTGGCGTGGGGGTGTTACACGATCAGTGGTGTCACTTCGTTGAGCACCTGTTCCCGACTGAACACTGCCCCCTCGCCCACGATCTGTCGCCCGGGGCTCACCACGACGTAGTACGGGGCACCGCTCGCTCCGAGATCACTCAGGAGTTCGGGTTCGACGTGCACCGCGGCGCCCCGCGACCACTCTCCCGTTGGTACTCCACTCACAATGAGCAGCCGAAGAGGGTCCGCCGAGACCGCTTCGCGGAGAAAATCCTCGCACCCGTGACACGACGGTTTGACCGACACGACTAACCACCACGCGTCGTCATCACCATCCTCGAAACCGGCGAGAACTCTCCCCCACGACGCGGGGGCCGGTCGCGGCTGAGAGGTGGCGAAGGACCGTAGATTCACGCCACGGTTTCGATGTTTCGCCCGTGGCCGCACCACCGACACGTCACCGAGTCCACCGTGGCGCTCAACACTTCGGGCTCCTCGACACTCAGTTCACCACCCATCGTGTAGTGGTGAAACGCCCGCACCGTCGTCGTCGTGACCACGTCAAAACGGGTCAAATTTCCACACGCGCTGCAGCGATACCGATCCACCACCCCACGCTACCGGCTCGCCGCAGCACCCCCGTCGCTAGACGTTGCGCAGACTCGTGGCGGCCATTGAGAAGTACTCACGAAACTCCTCGAGCACCTCCTCGTCGAGGGAACCGGCGACCTCCTCGAGAGCTCCGGTCATGGCCATGAGCCACGCGTCTCGCGCTCGCTTCGTGATCCGAAACGGTGCGTGGCGCATTCGCAGTCGGGGGTGGCCCCGCTCGTCGAGGTAGGTGCGGGGTCCTCCCCAGTACTGCACGAGAAAGAGCTCGAGGGTCCGCTTCGACTCCGTGAGGTCCTCGGGGTACATGGGACGGAGAATCTCGTCACGCTCAACGCGGTCGTAAAACGCCTCCACTAACTGTCGGAAGAACTCGTCTCCCCCCACTCGTTCGTAGACCGTCGTCTCATCCATGCATCCAGCCTACGAGTCGCCCGAACCACTAGCCCCGGGACGTTAGCCTCTACCGGTGAGTTCTCGCGTGCCCCGCTGGTTGCCGATGTACCTCGGAGTGGGCGTCATCTGGGGCTGCTCCTTCTGGTTCATCAAGGAGGGTCTGACCTTTCTGTCTTTCGGCGGCGTGGCTTTCGCCCGCTCCCTCCTCGGGGCCCTCACGCTCCTCCTCGGATCGCGGTGGTCGTCGACCCCCCTCCCGCGCTCGCCCCGCGTCTGGGGTCTACTCGCCCTCAACGGACTGTTGATGAACGTCATCCCGGCGCTCCTCTTCCCCCTGGCCGAAACCCGCGCGACCTCGGTGCTCGCCGGACTCATGAACGCCCTCACCCCCCTCTCCACCATCTTCTTTCTCACGCTCGTCTTTCGTGATGAGCGCCTGAGTCGCCACCAGGTCCGCGGACTGGTGCTCGGACTCCTCGGCGTCCTCGTCGTTCTCGGGGTGTGGCGGGGGCTCGGACGCAGCCCCTGGTGGGCTGTCGGGGCACTACTCCTCGCGGTGACCTGCTACGGGGTCTCCTTTCCCTTCACTCGGCGCTACCTCACCCCGGTGGGACTCGCCCCGATGGCCATGGCGACGGGTCAACTCGTCATGGCCTCGCTCCTTCTTCTCCCCACCCTCGCGTTTCACCCCCTCCGGGGTGTCGCGCCGTCACTCGGGGCAGTCCTCGCGGTTGTCGGTCTTGGAGCGGGATCGAGCGGGCTGGCCTACGTGTGGAACTTCCACCTCATTGAGCGAGCCGGTTCCGCTATCGCGTCCACCACGACGTATCTCACCCCCGTGGTGGCGGTCGTGGTCGGGGCGCTCGTCCTTCACGAATCACTGACCTGGAACGAGCCCGTGGGCGGCTTTCTCGTCCTACTCGCCGCCGCCTGGGGCCAGGGCTGGTTCACCCGGCGTCGGCGCGTCACCTAGACTGGAGCGTGCCCTTCGGGGTGTCGCGGGTGTAGCTCAATGGTAGAGCTCCAGCCTTCCAAGCTGGCTATGCGGGTTCGATCCCCGTCACCCGCTCGCATAGCCATCGAGCGAGACCGCCCCCGAACGAAACAGTGTCGTACGCGTCCCGCCGAGGTCGTCCACGCTTACCGTCGAGTGTCCGGCACGGATCCCGGCACTGACCTACGCTGGAGGGCGATGAGCAACTGGTTCGTTCCCCACCGCGACGAAGTAGTCGGGGGAGAACCTCGACGCAACTGGGTACTCCTCGAGTTCGTGGCTCTGGCCATCGTAACCACCGTCATCTTTGAGGCCATCGGCGGAGTTC
>JAGXAY010000045.1 GCA_018971385.1 Acidobacteriota bacterium
CGGAACGATTTCGGGATTGCCGGCCGCCGCGGCTTGAGTCGTGGCGGACTGAAACGCTGCGCGGGTCTTCTGCGTCCCAAATTGGGGATCGATCGTCATGGGGTACCTCCTCTGGATTGACGGCTCGAATCAAAGAACACGGCGAGGGTGTTGGAGACAGGCACGAGGTCGCGCCGGTACCGACGAGGGATGTCGAGGTGCGCGCGACGCAGTTCGGTGCGCAGAACTGCGGCTTCCTCGCGAGCCTCGCGCAGCTGCGCTTCCAAGCCCATAATTCGCTTGACGCCCTCCAGGTTGACGCCATCATTCGTCAGTTCTTGTATGCGTCGCAGCGCTGCGAGATCGTCGTCAGAAAATCGCCGTGATCCACCACGCGTGCGCTGGGGTGACAGCAGTCCGGAGCGTTCGTAGTTACGCAGGGTTTGGGGGTGTACCCCCGCAATCTCCGCGAAAACCGAGATGACGTACACCGCCTGGCGAGAGGAGTTACTCACGACGTCTCATCCTTCATCGACGCCGCTAACTTCTCCACGAGTTGACGCTGCTGTCGAGTCAAGGTGGTGGGCAGGGTCACGGCGACAGTCACCAAGAGGTCCCCCGCGGGATGCTGGCCCACCGCGGGCACTCCGTAGCTCCGCACCCGCAACGTCGTGCCGGGTTGGGTGCCTTCCGGGATTCGTAATGTGACGACATCGTCGAGAGTCTCGACCTGCACGGTGGTGCCCAAAATGGCGTCCGTCATCGAAATAGTGGCCGTCGTCATCACGTGTCGTCCCTTACGGGCGAAGCGGGAGTCCGCGCTGACGTGGACGTCGACGTAGAGGTCGCCAGCGGCGCCACCGTGCTGACCCGGTTGACCCTTACCCTTCAGGCGTATCCGCTGACCGTCCACGACACCGGCCGGAATTCGGACGTTAACAGTGCGCGACGACGGTTCTCGGCCCGACCCGTGACAGACCGGACACGGAGTCGTGATAGTGATCCCGCGCCCCTGACACGCTGAACAGACGCTCGACATCGCGAAGGGCCCCTGATTGTCCTGCGTGACTCCCTTGCCGTGGCAGGTCTCACAGGTCACGTACCCCCCACTCGCGGCACCTCGCCCTTGACAGAGGTGACACGTCTGGGATCCCGGCAACTGGACGCTGGTCGTCACACCCTTGACGGAGTCCCGAAAGGAAAGGTGCAGGGCGGTCTCCAGATCAGCCCCCCGCTGAGAGCGAGTGCGGCGTTGTCCGAAGAGCCCACCGAAAAGGTCACCGAGGTCCGAAAAATCTCCGGTGAAACGAGCTCCCGACGCCCCGACGCCCGCCGCCGCGGGACCGAGACGGCGAACTTCGTCGTACTCCTTGCGCTTGACGGGATCTCCGACGACGTCGTAGGCCGCGGAAATCTCCTTGAAGCGGTCCTCGGAGCCCTTGCTCGCGTCGGGGTGGTGCTGCTTGGCGAGTTTGCGGTACGCCTTCGTAATCTCGTCGTCGCTCGCCGTGGCGGCGACTCCTAGGACTTTGTAGTAGTCCGTATCGAACCACTCACGCTCGGCCATGCAACGCCGCCCTTTCGTGTCCTATCCCCGAACCCGCACCATGGCGGGGCGCAGCACTGCCCCACGCCACCGGTAGCCGGCGCGCAACACCCCGTCGAGCACGGGAGTGGATTCCTCGCCGCCATCCACGTGAGCGACCGCGTCATGAATTGTGGGATCAAAGGTGGCGCCGTCTTCATCGATTCGCTCGAGGCCCTGCTTGACGAGGGTGTCGAGTAGTAGCGCACGAGACTGTACGAAGGCGGCCGCTTCGTCACTGGCGGACTCTCCGAAGTGGCTCGCCGCCAGATCAAACGCATCCAGCACCGGGAGAATGGCGAGAATCAGCGAACCGGCTGCCCGGTCCCCCGCCTCGTCGGCAGCTCGGGCGACGCGCTTGCGATAGTTCTCAAAATCGGCCTGCAGCCGCTGAAGTGCTCCGAGATACTCGTCTCGTTGCGACTCCGCGAGCGCTAGGTCAGCGATGTCGGACGTGACCGCGTCTTCCGACGCGGCCACCTCCGCCTTTACTTCACCCTCGTCTTCCAAGAATTCGTGGTAGCTGTCGCTCATGGCTTACTTCTCGTCCACAATCTCGGCGTCGACAATGGACTCGTCATCCTCAGTGGTGGACGCGGACGTCGGAGCCGACGTCGTTGACGCCTTCGCCGCCTCTTCGTACAGGCGCTGAGAGAAACTCTGGCTGGCCCCGAGCAACTTCTCCGTGGCGGCCTTGATGGCGGCCGTATCGGTACCCTCGAGCGCCGACTTCACCTCGGCGAGAGCCGCTTCGACGTTCGCCTTCTCATCTCCTTGGAAGGAGTCGGCTTGATCCGTCAACAGCTTTTCGGTGGAGTACACCAGACCGTCGGCGTTGTTGCGAACCTCGGCCTCCTCGCGGCGGCGGCGATCGTCGTCGGCGTGCGCTTCCGCATCACGCACCATTCGATCGATGTCGTCCTTCGACAACGACGATCCCCCGGTGATGGTCATGGACTGAGTAGCTCCGGTGGCGGTGTCCTTCGCCGAGACGTGAACGATCCCGTTCGCGTCGATGTCGAAGGTCACCTCGATTTGGGGAACACCCCGGGGCGCCGGCGGGATACCGACCAACTGGAACTTCCCGAGAGTCTGGTTGTAGGACGCCATTTCACGCTCACCCTGCAGCACGTGAACCTCCACCGACGGCTGGTTGTCGTCCGCCGTCGTGAAGATCTGACTCTTCTTCGTCGGAATCGTGGTGTTTCGCTCGATGATCCTCGTCATGACGCCGCCCTTGGTCTCAATTCCGAGAGACAGCGGGGTCACGTCGAGCAGAAGAATGTCTTTGACATCTCCCTTCAGCACACCCGCCTGCACGGCGGCGCCGACCGCGACAACCTCGTCAGGGTTCACCGACTTATTCGGCTCCTTGCCCGTCAGCCGCTGCACCAGCTCCTGCACCGCCGGAATACGCGTGGAACCACCCACCATGATGACGTGGTGGATCTGATCCAACGTGAGGCCCGCATCCTTGATGGCCTGGTCGAAGGGGGCACGGCAACGCTCCACCAGGGAGGCCGTCAGTTCGTTGAACTTCGCTCGAGTCAACTTGAGGTCGAGGTGTTTTGGACCATCGGCCGTCGCGGTGATGAAGGGTAGGTTGATCTGAGTTTCTTGCAACGAGGACAACTCAATCTTCGCCTTTTCGGCGGCTTCCTTCAGTCGCTGAACCGCCATCTTGTCACCCGACAGGTCAACTCCTTCGGTGTCCTTGAACGACTTAATCAACCACTGCATGACCGCGTCGTCCCAGTCGTCACCACCAAGGTGGGTGTCACCGTGCGTCGACTTCACTTCAAAGACGCCGTCCGCGATCTCCAAGACCGATACGTCGAAGGTTCCTCCGCCGAGGTCGAACACCAGAACGGTCTGCTCCTGTCCGCCCTTGTCCAGGCCGTAGGCCAACGCTGCAGCCGTCGGCTCATTGACAATGCGAAGTACCTCGAGCCCGGCAATCTGACCCGCTTCTTTCGTGGCGGTGCGCTGCGCGTCGTTGAAGTAAGCCGGCACCGTGATCACGGCCTGGGTGACGGTGTCACCGAGGAACGCCTCGGCATCTCGCTTCAACTTCATGAGAATTCGTGCGGAAATCTCCTGGGCGGTGTACTTGGTGCCGTCAACATCCATCGACCACGTCGACTCACCCATGTGGCGCTTGACCGAGCGAATGGTTCGGTCCGGATTGGTAATGGCCTGGCGCTTCGCCACTTCTCCCACGAGTACTTCGCCCGTCTTCGAAAAGCCTACGACGGAGGGTGTGGTGCGATTGCCCTCGGCGTTAGGGATAACGACAGGTTCACCCGCTTCGAGCACGCTCACCACAGAGTTCGTCGTACCCAGGTCGATTCCAACAGCCTTCGCCATGAGAAACTCTCCTCGTTCTGGTTAGCACTTGGACTTTCCGAGTGCTAACGATTCGATTTCCATGGTAAGACTTGAGTCTCATCTTGTCAAGAAAAAAGAGTGAGAAGTTAGTAAGTTTGATGCCAAGTTGAGAAATTCCTTGTCAAAAGGTATTTTCGAGCCGAGAGGCCGTCGGTTTTTTATCAACCTCCGTGACTGGATGGAGTTCGAGTGACGCGAAGGTGTCCAACACCCACCGTCACCATCAACGTCAACCGAGGCGAGGACTGACTGACGTGGGGAGGAAAGGGTGTCCACGTCGAAATGGTGGAACTTGGCGAGGTTCCCGTTTGATCCTCGAGGGTCGTTGACCCCCACCCCACCCGAGACTCGAGATTCACCACGGCGTTGCTCGGAACGAGGACCCATAACGTACCAATTCCTACGCTGGCTCGAACGACGAGCGAACTGCTCATCCCACTTCGTGAGAGATCAACTTCTTCGCTCCCCACCCCGAGCGCGTACGAAGCGTGAATCTGGCTGGGAGAAAGGGGTTGCCACACTCGCGACCCCACTCCGTGAACAAGGGATGCGCCGGAACCTTGAACGAAGAGAGCAATCACGAGCACCCCAACGACGAGTAGCGCGAGCGACCCCAGAAACACTCGACGCAGGACCACCACCAGAAGGGCTCGGGGCCGAGGCGACGAGACGCTGACGACCAGGAGGATGCCCAGAATCACCACCAGGAACACTCCCGGACCGTGCCCAAATCCCACACTCACGCCCGGTCGATTCACTACGGAGATGGCCGCGAACACGAGAACCACTGCCGCAACCACACTCACTAGTTGCCGCCCCAGCTGTCCTCGAGTCCAACGCCGCGTCGCTGTGGTTGCGTCCTCGGGACTCGAGACTGATTCGTCGTAGGGCAACACCATCCAGAGAACGAGGTAGGCGACGACTCCAACGCCCCCCGCGAGCGCCAGGATGGCGAATCCCACCCGAACGAAAAGTGGATCGATGTCGAAGCGGTACGCCACCCCCTGGCACACCCCACCAAGAACGCGTCCATTGGCTATTCGGTGAAGAGATCGGGGAGTTGGTGACGGGGTATCGGTCATGGGCGTACCGTAGACCCGACCAGCATCGTGAGCGACTCGGGAAAACCCCGACATCACCCTGACGTCGCGTCACCATTCCGGGTTATCCCCGATGGATATCCCAACGTTCGCGTGGAAAACTCCTTCATGGAGGTCAGTTCTGTGACGAATCTCGACAGTGGGCCACTCGTGGGAATCCCCGTTCGACCGTGGCGTCGCTCGGCTCGACGAGCGGAGGTGGGTGGCGTCTGCTCGGGACTCGCTCGCCGCCTCGGCGTCACGGAGCGAGTCGTGCGGTTTATCTGGAGCGCGAGCATCTTGGTGGCGGGCGCTGGACTCGTGGTGTACGTGCTCGCGTGGATCTTTCTTCCCCGCTCCGGAGAAAACGACAGTATCGCTCAACGTCTTCGGGTCCATCGTCGCGAATCCAAAACGGTGGCCGCGGTGTCGGTTACTCTCACCGTCATCCTCAGCCTCTCCCCTAGGGCCTCCGCCGGGGTAAAGGAAGTGATCTGGTGCTGTCTCATCAGCGCCCTCGGCGTGGGTGTCGCCCTGCGACACGCGAGCACTGCGGAACGAGTGCGACTCGCCGACCTGAGTGATCACCTCCCGTTCCTCTCCGCCAAACGAGGGTGGCCCGCGCTATTCGGACGAGTGGTACCCGGCGTCGCTCTCCTCGTGATCGGTCTACAGCTCCTCGCCCACGTCCAAGGACTCTGGGCGGGAACGGTGCCCGTGCTCATTGGAACGGGGGTAGCACTCGTCGGAGGGGCCGTCATCCTCGCCCCGTGGTGGCTGACCACCGTACGAGATTTGACGGACGAACGCCGGGAACGCATCCGAGCTGAGGAGCGGGCGGTTCTGGCTGCACACGTTCACGACTCGGTGCTCCAAACGCTGACCGTCATCGAGCGCGCGGCCGCTGATCGCCCCGACATTCTCAGCCTCGTGAGAGAAGAGTCTCGCGAACTTCGAGACTGGCTCTTCCACCCCCATCAAGAGGAGGACGGGACGTCCTCCACGTTGTCGAGGCTGCTCCGAGAACTTCAGGACTCGATGGAGTCCGAGTACGGCTGTCGCATTGACGTCGTCACGGTGGGTGACCTTCCGAGCAACCCTTCAGTCGTGGCGCTCGCGCAAGCGACGCGCGAGTTGACCCTCAACGCCGCCCGTTGGTCCGGGGCGAGCGTGATCCACATTTTTAGCGAAGTAGAGGAATCCAGCGTCACGGTCTGCGTTCGTGACGATGGACGAGGATTCGATGTAACGGCGGACGTGGGAGATGGTCTTCGCCATTCGGTCATCCACCGGGTGGAACGACTGGGGGGAACGGTGACCATGACGTCGGCTCCCGGTGAAGGTACCGACGTGTGCCTCAGCGTGCCGCGATGACCCAACCTCGCGTGTTTCTCGTTGATGACCACGAACTCGTGCGCTTTGGTATTCGTTCCGCGATCGAGGATGCCGTCGACATCGTGGGTGAAGCAGACGAAGTGGACGCAGCTATTGAACTGATTCTTGAGCGAGTACCCGACGTCGTCCTCCTCGATGTTCACATTCCTCACGGGGGAGGACGGGCCATACTTCACGCCGTGCGCTCCGCCACCGAGTCCGTGCGATTCCTCGCTCTCTCCGTGTCCGACTCCCCCGACGACGTCATTTCGACAGTTCGCGCGGGAGCGCGCGGTTACGTCACTAAAAGCATTTCGGGTGGGGAGCTAGTGGACGCGATCTATCGAGTACAGGCGGGAGACGCCGTGTTCTCGCCCCGTCTCGCGGGATTCGTTCTCGACGCCTTCGCCCGCACGGGAGAAGAAAGTCTGGTACCCCTAGACGACGACCTCGATCAACTCACGACCCGCGAACGAGAAACCCTGCGACTTATCGCCCGCGGGTACCCCTACCGAGACGTTGCCGTGTCCATGGGAATCTCCGTCAAGACGGTCGAAAGCCACGTGTCCTCCGTTCTTCGCAAGCTCCAACTCTCCAATCGTCACCAACTCTCCGTCTGGGCCGCCGATCGGGATCTGCGATAAATCAACGTCACCCCGGCGCCGGGTTCATCTAATTATCCTTTTAACCAGGGATTTCCTCATTCATGATCCCGTCACTACGATGGACGCGTGCCTGAACTCATCCTCCTTCGTCACGGCCGCTCCGAATGGAACGATCTCAATTTGTTCACCGGCTGGGAAGACGTCGATCTCAACGAACGTGGTGAGACCGAAGCGCGCGAGGCGGGGCGGCTCCTACGAGAAGAGGGGGACCTCGACCTACGGGTCGTCCATACCTCTCTCCTGACCCGGGCTATTCGCACCGCCAACCTCGCGCTCTACACCGCCGGGCGATCCTGGCTCCCCGTGAAGAGGTCCTGGCGCCTCAACGAACGGCACTACGGCGATCTCCAAGGTAAAGACAAGAAGGAGACCGCCGAGACCTTCGGCATGGATCAGCTCAAGTTGTGGCGGCGCTCCTACTCCGTCCCGCCGCCCGCGATGGCCGCCGACGACCCCCGTTCCAACGCGGGCGATCCCCGGTACCGTGATCTTCCCGAAGGAACCGTGCCCCTGACCGAATGTCTCAAAGATGTTGTCGCTCGAGTCACCCCGTACTTCAGTGACGTCATCGCGGAGGATCTCCGTCGCGAGGGCGTGCGTGGTGGGGCTGTTCTCGTCGTCGCCCACGGCAACTCCCTGCGCGCCCTGCGCAAGGTGCTCGAGAACATCGATGATGACGAGATTGCCGAACTCGAAATCCCCACCGGTATTCCCTACCGCATCTCGCTCGACGACTCCCTCGACGTGCTCGACGCTCGCTACCTGGGCGACCCCGACGCCGCTCAGGCGGCGGCGGAGGCCGTGGCCCGTCAAGCGGGCTAGGCGTTCGTCAATCTCTCGGCGTCGGGAGATGTCGGCGCCTCCCCCCCTTGGGGGATCTCGCTGGAGCTCGAGGCTCGAACTGCGACCCCTCGTCGTTGCTGACGCACCCGCACTTCACCAGTACCGCTCTCGGCCCGACGTGTGCCGATACATCTACTCCGAGCCACTTCCTCTCGCCGCTATCGTGACTCGCCTCGAGGGTCCCTGGTCACGACAACGCGTGGAACACGAAGGCGAGGGAGTCTCTCTGGCCGTAGTACGTCGTGACACGGGAGTACTCATCGGAGACGTCGTCTTGATGTGGCTCTCGGAGCGGGACCGACTCGGAGAGATCGGTTGGGTGCTGTCGCCCGAACACTCGGGTCGGGGTTACGCCACCGAAGCCGCCCACCGACTGCTCCACGTTGCCTTCGACGAGTGGCAACTCCACCGAGTGATCGCTCGAGTCGACGTGCGCAACGAGACGTCCCAGCGAGTGGCGAGGCGCCTGGGACTTCGGGAGGAGGCTCATCTCGTGAGCAACGAATGGTTCAAAGGTGAGTGGACGAGTGAGGTGGACTACGCCCTCCTCGACCACGAGTGGCGCGATGGCCGGGTGCCCTGCTCGTGTGACGACTCGATTCACGGACCGGCGAGTTCACCCGCACACTCCGATACGTAGTCCTCAGTTTGCCACTCGCCTTCTTAACGAATTACCTCGGGGCCATCTCCTCGAACCCGGTGTCGTGGCACAGTTAGGAATATCGCGATATATCATGTAAGCATTATTGACGTCGCCAGCGGGTGACGCGCTAAACCAGAGAAGGGATTCGAATGAGAATTCATCACGATCACCGAGGTGGTCCCCGACTGTTCATCGCACGACGGGGCCCAGAGGAAGGACATGTCATGCACGACCACCCGATGGGTCGCCGAGGCCGAGGCCTACGTGGACCCGGCGGCTTTGATCGACCCATGGGTCGAGGAGACGTGCGAGACCTCATTTTGGCGGCCCTCCTCGAAGGGCCGGCCCACGGGTACCAGATTATGGACCGCCTCGAAACCGCCTCCGATGGCCGGTGGCGACCGAGTCCGGGCTCGGTGTACCCCACCCTGCAAATGCTCGAGGACCAGGAACTCGCCTCCTCCCGCGACGAAGGTGGACGAAAAGTCTTCGAGCTCACCCCCGAGGGGCGCGAACAGGCTGACGCCGGCGCGATCAGCCGCTTGAGCGAACGTTCAGAAGGTTCGGGCGGTCATCGAGAACTTCGCGAACAAGTCATGCGCCTCGTGGACGCCGCTCGCCAGATTGGTTCACAGGGTGATGAGGAGATGGTGACCCGCGCCTTCGGGATTGTGAAGGACGCCCGTCAGCAGCTCTACCGACTCCTCGCCGACGAGTAGGGGGACATACCAAAACGTCGCCCCCGTGACCACGATGGGTCACGGGGGCGACGAGCCGTCTGGAGGGGGGGCTAGACGGCTTCTGGGCCGCGTTCTCCGGTACGGATACGCGCGACGTGCTCGATGTCAGAGACCCAGACCATCCCGTCACCGACGGTGTCTGTCCGGGCCGCGTTGACGACGGCATCGATGACCGACTCGGCCATTTCGTCCGTTGTCACAATCTCCACGCGGAGCTTGTCGACGAAGTCGAATTCATACTCCTTGCCCCGGTAGATCTCAATGTGACCACCCGTTCGTCCGAAGCCGCGGGCTTGGTAAACGGTCATACCGGTCACCCCGGCGGACCGCACCGCCACCTTGACTTCGTCGAGCTTGAAGGGCTTGATGACTGCGGATACGAGCTTCATAACTCTCCTTAGATGTTGTCCTGGTGGGTGTGGCTGGGCGTGAGTACCGGCTCACCGAACGTTGGCTCGGGGAACGCTTCCTCCTCGTGGATGGCAACGTCACCGATAGCGAGCACCTCATCCGACTCGCGCAGTCCAATCGTGTACTTCACCAAGAAGAAGATAAGCGAGGTCCCCAGGGCGGTCCAGAAGATGACCCACAGGGCCGCCAGGAACTGCATCCACAGCTGGTGGAAGGAGTGGGTGTAGAACACGCCACCGACCGAGACCGCGCCGGCGGCGTCGTACACCTTGCCGGGAACTCCGTACTCGATCATGCCCGGATCGGCGAAGAGGCCCACCATCAGACCCCCGAGAAGACCGGCAATCCCGTGGGTGTAGACCACTCCAAAGGCGTCGTCCACCTTGCTGAAGGGCTTGACCTTCGAGAGGAAGTTCCACGCCACCCAGACAACCGCCGACGCAATCAGGCCGACGAGAATGGCTCCCATACCGTTCACCCAACCAGCCGAAGGGGTGATGGCGACCAGTCCACAGAGGATGCCGTTCAGCGCACCGAGGAACGTGGGCTTCTTCTGCTTCGAGAACGCCATGTCCATGAAGAGCCACGTCAACAGTCCGACCGCCGTCGCGATGTTCGTGTTAAGTACGGCACTGGCCGCGTCCACGCCCGCGTAGAAGGGGTCACCACCGTTGAATCCGTTCCACCCCAACCAGACGATGCCGATGCCGACGGCGACGAACATCAAATTGGACGGGAAGGCGTTCTCTCGATCCTGCCAGCGACGGGGTCCCACAATCGCCGCCCCGACGAACGCCGCCACACCGGCGGACAAGTGGATGACATAGCCACCCGAGAAGTCGACCGCACCCTTCATCGCGAGGTAACCGCCACCCCAGAGAAGAAAGGCGTTCACGCAGTAGACGACGGTAATCCATAGTGGAACAATCACCAGCCACGCCGTGAACTTCAAACGCCCCACTAGTCCACCAAGAAAAAGAAGTGGCGTAATGGCGGCGAAGACGAACTGGAAGTAGGCCAACGTTGCCGTCGGGAAGTGGAACGGAATCAAACTATTGGCCCCCGACACCGCCTGGCTTTGCTGGGCGAACGCGGACGTCAACGGCTTGAAGTGGCCGATAAAGTTCGCGAAGAACGATCCCGTCGACCCGAAGTGGGAGGCGACACCGAAGGCCATGTTGTAGCCCCAGAGAACCCACACAACGAGGACGAGGGAAAAGCCCGCGAAGGTCATCAACATGGTGTTGACGATCCACTTCTTGCGCACGAGGCCGCCGTACAAGACGGCCAATCCGGGAATGCTCATCAAACCGACCAACGTGGCGGCAACTAGCTGCCACGTGTTGTCGCCAGGATTGAGCCAACTCGGGTAGGGGATATTGGTGGCCGCGAACAGCACATCCTCTCCTTCTCTCGGGACGAGGACGACGCTGGCCTCTTCGTAACTTCTTAGAGACGAGTTTCCCGAGATTGAGTTTCCTAGGTGTTAGCACCCTGTTTCGAGAGTGTGAACACGACCGCCGACTCTCAGGTCGAGGGAAGAGACCGTTCAATCACCTGGGCAATATCGAGAACTCGTACGTCCTCTCGGCCCTCGGACTTCACCGCATCATCCAGCATGATCAAACAGAACGGACACGCCGCGGCCACCGTGTCAGCGCCCGTGTCGAGCGCTTCTCGGCCTCGGGCGATGTTGACTCTCGTTCCGAGAGACTCTTCCATCCACATACGCGCCCCACCCGCACCACAACAGAACGACTGCTCGCGCGATCGGTTCATCTCCGTGGTGACGGCTCCCGATGCCGCGATGACCGACCGCGGTTCATCGAAAGTTCGATTGTGGCGCCCGAGGTAACACGGGTCATGGTAGGTCACTCGGGAGTTGGAGGAGCCGGACGGCAATCGACCAGTGTCGAGGAGATGGGAGAGGAGTTCCGAATGATGAACGAGCTCGTAGTGACCCCCGAGCTCGGGGTATTCATTGGCCAAGGTGTTGAAGCAGTGGGCGCAACTCGCGACGATTTTGCGCGCACCAACGGAATCGAGTGTCGCAATGTTGGCTCGAGCCATCTCTTGAAAGAGGTACTCATTACCGAGACGCCGAGCGGGGTCACCCGTGCACTTCTCACGGGGGCCCAAGATGGCGAAGGCGACACCCGCGCGGTGGAGCAACCGAGCCGTGGACTGTACTTGAGCCCGACCCCGATCATCGAGAGCGCCCGCGCACCCAATCCAGTAGAGATACTCGACGTCATCGGGGATGCGCTCCTCGACCACGCGAACGTCGAAGTCGAGGTCCGCCGTCCAACTCAGGCGTTGGGATGATCCGAGTCCCCACGGATCACCCTGATTCTCCAAGTTTCGCAGGAAGGAGGCGGCTTCCGGGGGAAAATTTGACTCCATCAGAACTTG
>JAGXAY010000154.1 GCA_018971385.1 Acidobacteriota bacterium
ACTGTGGACGCCCTTAATCGAACCGCCGTAATACTCGGTTTCGATAGGCTTGACCATGTAGAAGTCGACCGAGTCAATGACGAGGAGGAGGTCGTCGTGGGTCTGGCAGTGAATGTGCCACGACCCGACGTTCCCCTCGAGAAAGTTGACCTGGTGGGGATGGCGCGGATCGCGAACGTCGATGACGCTCACGCCCTCGTTCTTTCCGATGAAGGCGTAGCCCTTGTTCACCATCACCTGGGTGCCACCCGGCATACCCCCCTGATCGGTGTAACCCACGAAGTCCAGATTGTGCGCAAACCAGGACTCACTCATACTCGTACTCCCTTGTCGAAGACCTCTGGATTGATCACGTTGACCGGACGCTCCCCCTCGACCAGACGGCTCAGCGACGAGAGCGCCATCGTGACCATTTCTACCCTCACGGGGGCGTTCCACGCCGCGACGTGGGGGGTGAGGTACACCGATGACGCTCCGAGGACGACGTCGTCGGCCGGCGGGGGCTCGGGATAAAACACGTCCGTTCCGAATCCCGCGAGGTGGCCCTCATCCAAAAGTTCCGACAGGGTTCGCGTATCGACGAGCCGTCCCCGCGCGGTGTTGATGAGAATCGATCCCCGTTTCATCGTCCGTAACCGGTCGCCGTTGAGGAGGGGCTCGGACCCGGTGGCCGGCGTGTGCAGTGTCACCACGTCGGACTGCGCGAGGAGCTCGTCGAGAGTCACGGGGGTAACCCCGGGTTCTCCGTCGAGGGAGCGCAGGTCATACACGAGAACGTTGACGCCGAACGACCGCAGACGATGCGCCACCGCGCGGCCGATGTTGCCGTAGCCGACGACGCCGACCGTCGACCCGAAGAGCGTCCCCACGAAGTGGTCAGCGTGACGCCACCCCCCGCCGCGAACGTACTGCGTGTTGTACCAGTGAAACTGCTTGACGCACGCGAGCATCAGAGCTATCGCGTGTTCGGCCACGAGTTCCACCTCGCTGTGAATGGGGGTGTTAACGACCACCACGCCCAGCTCGGTCGCCGCGTCAACGTCAATGACTTCGTAACCGATTCCCAACTTCGCGATGTAGCGCACCGAGGGTAGTTGGAGAAGGACGTCTCGAGAAATCAGTGCGCCACTCGCCCCGAGGAGAGCGTCGTGTCCTCGCGCCGCCTCGACCAGCGTGTCGGTCGACAGTTTGCGCCGAGCCACTCCACTCGCGCGCTCGGGCACCCCGAACGTGAAGTCGAAATCCCACTGGGAGAGAACGGTCTCGCCCACGTCGAGAGAGTCGTACACGAACACCGAGGGTTTCGTCACCCGCATCATGCTGAGCGTCGCGCGAACGAGGGGACGCGACCCACGCCGAGGTCGCGAGAAGTATCCAATCGGTAGAGCACGGCGCGACATTATCACCGGATGAGAAAAGTGGATACAGAAAGACGGCTGGCAGTGGGTACAACGAGATCACCCACGATTAGCGGGTCACGTCCTATTTTTATGCCTTGATCAGTACTTTTCGGTGGAGTGTCTCCGAGAGGACTCCACCTCGCCTCCCGTGGTCCTCCCGCGTCCGCCCCGTGGAGCCTGTTCATCTCGTCGTCGAGAGAGTCGCTCTAGTGGATACACAACGAGAAGAGGTGAGGACCACGACCCAGAGGCCCTTCTCGAGCCCGCGCCGACGGTGGTCCGACGAGCGTCCGCGTCCTCCCGGTCAGGTGCGATGGGTATTTTTAACGCTCTGACCTGGAATATTGTCACCTCCGTCCTCGTACGACACGTGGAGAACCGACCGCGAGACGTCCGCTGACCCCACGGGGTGTCCGCGGACGTGTTCCACGATTCGCACCTCGTCGAGAGGGAGGGCAATCGCCCCGCGTCGCACCCGAGAACCGTCTCGCCTTCACGTTGTCTCCCTCGGCGCGAAGGGTAAGAGTTGCTAAGGGGAGGGTACGAAAGAATCACGACAGTCGAGACCACGGCGGGCGCTCCGTCGCTCAGTATGGAGGGACCCGACGGGTGCCCGCTGGCCCGACGTTGCACTCCTCGCCCTGGGTGAACGTTGACGCCGAGCGAGAGTCCCCGCCGTCACGAGGAGAGAGTCCGATGGATTTACGAATCTTCAGCGAACCCCACCAGGGAGCGAGCTACGACGACCTGGTGGCCCTCGCCGTTCTCGCCGAGGAAGCCGGGTTCGACGCCTTCTTTCGTTCCGACCACTTCATGAAGATGGGATCCGTCAGTGGGCTCCCCGGACCGACGGACGCGTGGATCACCCTCGCCGGTCTGGCCCGAGAAACGACGCGACTTCGACTCGGCACTCTTCTCACGGCCGCGACCTTTCGGCTACCCGGCCCCCTGGCGGTT
>JAGXAY010000007.1 GCA_018971385.1 Acidobacteriota bacterium
GAGCCCGCTCGGTAGGCTGGAGTAGCGGGGCCGTAGCTCAGTGGTCAGAGCAGGGGACTCATAATCCCTGGGTCGTGGGTTCGATCCCCACCGGCCCTACGAGGTCACGCCAAGTCTCCCGGGACCCGTAGGTGAGCACCCGGTAATCTCCATAGACTTTCCGTGTGAAGCGAGCACCCTGGTTGGACCTAGCCGCCGTCACGCTGTTCGTGGTCATCGGTCGCCATAACCACCATCACGGGGAGACGTTGTCGGGCATCACGTCCACGTGGTGGCCCTTCGCCGTGGGGCTCGGTCTGGCGTGGGTTATCACGCGCCTTCGGCATCGTGCGGGCGACTCACTCGGCGACGCGGCCCTCATCGTGGCCGTGACGGTCGCGGCGGGAATGATTCTTCGCGTTGTCGCGGGACAGGGAACGGCGTTCGCGTTTGTTCTCGTCGCCCTCGCTTTCCTGTACCTTTTTATGGGCGGGTGGAGATGGATTTCGGGCCAGGTGCTTCGGGTGCGCCGGCACTAACGTTCCGCCATGTGACAGTTTTCGACGAAGGGCTCCATTGGATTGCGCCGATGGAGAAATTTACCCAGTGTGTCGAGGGCACGCTTCTCTACAGAGTCCGACAGCGCCTTCCGAAGTATGTGGCTGAGGAGTATCAGTCTCGTTGCTTGGCGTCGAAGAAAAGTGCTTCCGAGTGACTGAAGAACGTCCTAACTTAATTCTGAGCGGGCTTCTCAAAGAAGCTCATAATTCTTATTGACACTTAGGAATTCCCATCGATACCGTTCGGGCAGCTTATGACCACGGGGGTCTTAGAAGAAGGGAATGGACGACATGAGCAGAGTGACGCTGGGGGGGGGCAGAATTGCGGTAGCCGTGTTGTGCGGCGGTATTGGCGCAGCCCTATACGCGGGGAGTGCGTGGGGCACGCAGACCACTTCATTTTCGTGGCTTGAAGACGGCGTAAATGGGATATTCAACTCGCGGCCGTTTATTCCACAAGTGACTCAAGGAATGTCGACGGCATCTGAGCAATGTTGGGCCTATCTAGATCAGTATCCAACTAATTTTGATTGGACCAATAACACCATGTGGCTCAACAATCCTTCTGTGCCGATCATTTCCGGAAATTGGACGGAACAGTTGACTTTGCAAACTCCTTGGTGGCAGCCCAATCAGGACTTAGGGCAACACACGTTTACGTGCAACTCAGTGGGTCAGCCTTACCAGTGGGCCTATTTTGGGAGCCAGCCCGCATCGCGGACCTACTTTTTCTCAACCGTCAACAGTTCATACTGGAACTGGCTGGACGGTGGTCTCGATGCCCAAGGGTACATGGGGATCTGACGAGGATGCTGACATACGGCGCGAGCAGATATTCGACCCGATGGTGAGTAATCTCGAAATTCGAAATTTATCTTTTGGATACGGGAAAAAATTTTCGTTGTCCATTCCTCACCTCACAGCGAATCAAGGGGTGACTTGTCTACTCGGTCCAAACGGAGCGGGAAAGTCGACTCTCTTTCGATTGTTGACGACATCGACGATGCCGCCATCTCACTCCGTTTTTCTCGATGGAAGGGACATCCGAACTTGCCTCAAGGAGTTCCGCCACGCCTTGGGATTCCTGCCACAGCGGGTGGGATTGGTCAACAACTATCGCGTAAGTGAAATGTTGGAGTACATCGCGTGGATGAAGGGGATTCCTCGAAACGAACGACGCCGAGCAGTAGCAGAGGCGGCTGACAAGTGCGACGTCACCCGCTTTCTTCAGCACCAAGTGGGCACGTTATCGGGCGGAACACTGAGACGAGTAGGAATTGCTCAGGCCATTATCAACTCGCCCCGAGTTCTCATCCTTGATGAACCGACGGCCGGACTCGACATGATTCAGCAGAGCCAACTTCACCTGCTGGTGAAGACAATATCTAGTAGCGCCGTTGTCGTGGTCTCGACTCACTCGAGCGCTGATGTCTCGGAGATGGGAAATGACGTCACCGTGATGAATGCGGGTCGGATCCTGTTCACCGGTTCCGTGGCCGAGTTGGCGTCGTCGAATGGGTCCTCCTTGCGCGAGGGGGTGGAGATGGGTTACCGACGGATGCTGGACGACCAACTCCACGAATCATCGTGACGTGGTGGTATCGACTGCGCCGATCACTGGGGGCCCCCATGGTCCTGATTCTGATCGTGCTAATGGTTCTGTCAGTTAACTCTCCGAGTGACGCGTGGCGAAATGATTGGACAGGTTGGAGTTCGCAGTGGGGACTCATCGCCGTTCCAATTGATGTTGTGGTTGCCATTACTTCGGCGTGGGAGGCGGGGCGATTCACTCGTTCGGGCTTTTCGCGAATCGAACCGACTCTTCCTCGCTCATCGGCACGATCACTCGCGGCGGTATCTGTCATCCATTTCGCTCTGGGGGCAGTGGTCCTCGTCACGACGGGTGTCTATATGGGACGCTACGTGTTTGGCGGCGGAAGTCCTCTCTACGGCCTAGCCCTCGAGACGGTCTTGGGCCTGTGGGTGTCATCGGCGGGTGGAGTCCTCGTCGGGACCGTGTGGCGAAGTCGGCTCGCGGCACCACTGGCGGGGGTGTTGGTGTACGTCTGGATGGTGTTTGGTCAGTTGTATCTCGGGAATGGCCGACCTCAGACTCTGGTACCGGTCTCTCTGCAGTGTTGTGACATCTTCCACTCGGAAAATGGACGCAGCCTGGTCGCGGCGGTGGTGTGGTTGGTCGCCTTGTGGCTGGCCATCACAGGGTCAACGATTCTGGTCGTGCGTCGACGGTCGAGACTGGCGACTAGTCGGGAGGTCCGTATTGGGGGGGTGGGGGTTCTCATCGTCATCGCCGTGGGGGTATCGGGCGTGATAGTTGGAGGCGGCCCCCAGGTGTCACCACTTCGTAGCGTCGTTCCGGCACAGTTGTGCCAGCGTTATTCCGCAGGATTTACTGTCTGTGACTACGCCCCCGACGCCTACGAAATCCCACTATTGGCGCGAGGGATTGCCCTCGCACGGACCCGGCTTACAGGGGTACCGCTTCCGACGCGCTTCGTCCCACCTCCGTACTCGTCCACACACTTCGTGTTGCGCCCGGGCACTGGCTTCCTTATTCTCACTGAAAGTGCGTGGACGCAGTCAACTTCCCAGATCGCGGTCAGTGCAGTGTCGTCCAATTTTTATCTGATGGAGGGCTGTCTGAGTGGACTTCGGGGCTCGAGTTTGTTGAAGTTGCAGCAGCGAACACAGATAGTGCAGGAGTTAATTTCGAATCGGCTTCTCCGAGTGAAACTGGGACCTGCGCCTCCCGTGGCGACCTCCGAGGAAACCCTTCCCTGGGCCTCGTGGAACAAACAGGTCGGTTTCATACAACAGACGTGGCAACAGATTCTTCAGTGTCGACCTTTCTATCTCTGATAGGTACGGTGGAGGACTGATGCCCCTACGGTTGTGGGCTAAGTCACGTCGCCTGACTATCTGGCTAACGATGGCGTTAGGGGTACTGGTGACCGAACTTCTATTCGGTACGACCCACGTACCCGTCCCTCACTTTGGTTCCAGTGGGTCACTGTTTCCGCCGGTCACCCTGCTCGCCGCCGTGCTCCCCGTGGTGACCGCCGCCGTCAGCAGTCTGAATGCCGATGTCTACGTTGCCGGGGCGGGTGACGTCGAGAAGGTGTTCGGCCGCCTGGAGCGCCTGGGGTTCGTCGCCGTGACCGCCATCGCCTGGCTACTCCCTGAGGTGATCTCCCTTTTCCATCACCCCCACCACGGCACCAGTTCGTACGTCTCCTCCCTACTTGTCCTGTTACCCCTTGCGTGGGGGTGCAGTGCCCTCGTGGGAGCCGCTCTTTCGTGGCTCACGCCGCTGATCTATTCGCTAGCGGCCCTTACGGTAGGTGGTGGGGCCTACGGCCCTCCGTCGTCGTGGGACTGGTGGAGGGCCCCGTTTCTCTCACGCTCGGGCTGGACAATCTGTATTGGCTGGGCCGTCGTACTCTCGGCGGTGTATATCTGGTGGGGTCCACAACGCCGCGTCGCCGATATCGACGTGTGAGTGACGATTCTTTGGAGAGAAACTCTCTCGTCCCGTCTCGTCTCGGCGCGGCGGCGGCCAGTGCTCGGTACGCCATGGAGCGGCGTGACTCTTCGTGTCTTAGGACAGCACCCGGCGAGAGAAGTTGCGAAGTCCGAGCGTGAGAAAGCTCACGACGAAGAGCACCAGTACGGGATAAATCACGTAAAGGTGTAGATGGGGAATGTTGGTGAAGGTCGCCCGCATGCCCTCGTTGACGTAGAGCAGGGGATTGACCAGAACGACTGTCTGGAGCCAGTGCCACGATCCCAATTGGACCGGCGCCAGTCGATTGAAGTCGTAGTAGGTGCCACCGAGAAAGGTGATCGGCAGAATGATGAAGCCGAACATCAAACCAATGTTGCGCGGCTCGAAACTCGTCCCCAGTACGAGACCGAGGGAACTCATCGCGAGACAGGCCAGAGGCACCAGGGTCACGAGGATGAGCCAGTGCAGGTGGAGGTCGGCGTGCACGCCCCGGGCGTGAATGAGTGAGGCGATGGGGAGTACGAGAGCGGCCGAAATCATCCCCTGGAGAGCGCCCGAAATAACCTTCTCCAAAGCGACGAGCCAGATGGGACAGGGCGCCTGGACTCGGTCTTCGATCTCGCGGGTGAAGCCGAACTCCTGGGCCATGTTGAGGGCCACCGACTGCACGCCCTGAAACATGACGGAGATGCCAACCACTCCGGCGACGAGGGTCGTGGCGAAAGCCCCCTCGGCACTCGAGCCCCCGACGGACTGTCCGATTTTAGGAAAGACGTACAAGAAGACGAAGCTCAGCAGAAATGGTTGTATCAGGGTCCGCAGCACGAAGAGTTTGAGGTCCTTACGGATGACGGTGGCGTCACGAACGATGAGAGCCCACAGGGCCGCTCGCGAGGCGACCCAGGTGGAGGGCGGGGACGTGGTGACGGTGCTCACTAGTCGCGCAGGTCCTTTCCGGTCAGAGTGATAAAGACGGTTTCGAGACTCGGCGCGGCGACGGCCACGTCACTCACTTCGACCCCGAGTGTGTCGGCGCACTCGATGACCGAGGCGAGGACCCGACCGCGCTCACTCACGTGGAGTTCTACGCCGTTGTCGAGGGCCCGAGCCGACGTGGTGGCCTCGAAGGCGCGCAGCGCGTCGGCGAAGCGCTCGAGGTCGCCCTTCGCACTCACCGTCACGATGGTGTCGATTCCGGTCGAGCGTTTGAGGCCTTCGGGGGTGTCGAGGGCGAGGATGCGACCGTGATCCATGATCGCGACTCGGTGGCAGAGTTGGTCCGCTTCTTCCATGTAGTGCGTCGTGAGGAGGATGGTCTGTCCCTCGTCGTTGAGTCCGGTGAGGACCTCCCAGAGGGCGAGACGACTCTGGGGGTCGAGACCGGCCGTGGGTTCGTCGAGAAAGAGCACCGCGGGTCGGTGCATGATGGCCCGGGCCACCATCAAGCGCTGGGCCATACCTCCCGAGAGGGCGTACACCGACGCCCGAGCCCACTTTGCGAGATGGAATCGCTCGAGGAGGGACGCCGCTTCCCGCTTCGCTTCTCGGGCGCTCATGCCGAAGAGGCGACCGTGAAAGTAGAGATTCTCCTCCACGGTTAGTTGGCGGTCGAGGGTGTTGACCTGGCTCACCACGCCCTGGAGGGCCTTCGCGCGGGCCGGGTGGGCGACGACGTCCACACCGGCGACGCGGGCGTCGCCGGAGGTCGGAACGACGCGGGTCGTGAGCATTCCCGCGGTCGTGGTTTTGCCGGCTCCGTTGGGTCCGAGTAACCCGAAAATCTCTCCGGCCTCGACGCTGAGGTTGAGGCGATCGACCGCGAGCAGATCAGAGTTGGCGTAGCGCTTCGTTAAATCGCGAGTCTCGATGACCGGGGATGTCACGGCGGAAGCCTACGGTCGCGAGGCCCCGGTCGTGCCCCGTGGAGTCTCCTAGGGTGAGGTGGTGGCGCGACGCGGCTTTGTCTCACTGGTGCAGACGGCCCTGCGTGACCTCTTCGATCAGAGCACCGCGTTCGGGCGTCTCGCCCTCGTCCACGTGGTGATGATGGCCGGGGACACCCTGGTGACGATCTCGCTCGCCGGTTCCCTCTTCTTTTCCGTCTCTCCCGACGCGGCGAAGTCGAAGGTCCTCCTCTACCTCTTTCTCACCATCGCTCCCTTCGCCGTCGTGTCGCCCCTCCTCGGGCCCCTCATCGACCGGGCGGCCGGTGGACGACGCGTTCTCGTGGCGGCGGCGGCCGGGGTCAGGGTTCTCGTGTGCTGGCTGATGAGTGGGTATCTCACCTCCCTCTGGCTCTTTCCGCTCGCCTTCGTCGTGCTCGTCTCCTCGAAGCTCTACGGGGTCACCCGCGGGGCGCTCGTCCCCGAGATGGCTCGACGAGATGAGATGGGACTGCGGGAAGTGTCGGCCGCGGGCTGGCCCCGGGACGAACAACGAGACCGCGGTGGATTCGCCGGCTACAACGCCCAACTCACGCTCCTCGGAACGGTGAGCGGTCTCTTCGCCGGAGCCCTCGGAGCGGCCGTTCTCAAAACTCTCGGCGCTTCCGCGGTACTCCTCGTGGCCTCCCTGGTCTTCGCTCTCGCGACCGTGCTGAGCACGCGGTTACGCCGTTCTCGGTCCTATCGCTCGACCCGGTCTGAGGGTGCCACTCGTCTGGCTCGGGGGGCGGGAGTGGAACTCAGTTGGAGCTTGAGCGCCTCGGCCCTCATGCGCTTCAGCGTGGGTTTCGCGTCCTTTCTGGTCGCCTTCTCTCTTCGTCGCCTTCACGCCGAACTCGGCTGGTACGGAGTGGTACTCGGGGCGAGCGCTCTCGGATCGCTGCTCGGTCTGGCGGTGGTGACGCGTCTACGTACCCGCATCGCCGAATCGTTGCAGTTGGTGATGGCTCTCGCCGCCACCGGGCTCGGTGGACTGATCGCCTCCCAGCACCCGGCCCTCGGAGCCCAGGCGGCCTTCGCCGGGTGGCTCGGACTCTGGTCGGCGACGGCCCAACCTAGCTTTGATTCGATTACTCAGCGTCTCGTGCCCCCCGGGGCTCAGGGGCGAATCTTCGCTCGCTTCGCGGTGCGCCAGCAGTTGGCGTGGGTGGTGGGGGCCCTCTTACCCGTCGCCTTCCCCTTCGGATTTCGGGCGGGGGATGAGTTCGTCGGCACTCTCCTGCTCCTCGGGGCGATCGCCTACGCCCTGCGGGGTCGAGTTCAGCACTTCGGGTAGGTCCTAACCTGGTGGGGTGGAGTCGGAGTCTTACACCCGTCGCGTGCGACTCCTCATCGCCCTCATCGTGGCCTCGGTGGGCGTCCTGGTCGCGTGGATTCCCTACCTCGCCTACAACCTGCCGGTGGACTACCGCACGCAGGGGTGGGTACTGGCCTGGGTGGGATACGACGTCGCGATGCTCGCCGTCCTCGCGGTCTGTGCCTGGGCTCTGTGGCGACACCGTCAGGTTGCGATTCCGGCGGCCCTCGTCGGCGCGACGATGCTCGTCATCGACGCGTGGTTCGACATGGCGACGGCTCGCTCGGGGAGCGACTTCATTACGGCGGTGGCGACGGCGGTGTTCGCCGAACTACCCCTCGCCGCAGTCCTCTTCTACCTGGCCCGTCGCTTCATTCGAGCGACCATGGCTAACGCCCAACGTCTCGCGGGCGTCGAAGTGACCGTGGTGTCTCTCATTCGGGCCCCCCTCGCCTGGGGGGAGGGCCTTAACTCGCCTCGCCCACGCGCTCGGCCAGGCGAGCCACCTCGTCCCTGAGGGCGGCCGGGAGACGGTCGCCGAACTGGGCGTAGTGCTCCTCGATGAGGGGAATCTCGCGACGCCAGTCCTCGACGTTCACCGAGAGGAGTTCCCTGAGGTCCTGCGCCGACATCGAGAGACCCTCGAGGGCGAGATCGTCCGGACGCGGAACTCGGCCGATAGCGGTCTCTTCGGCGCCGGCCTCTCCGTCGCGTCGACGGAAGATCCACTCGAGCACCCGGGAGTTCTCACCGAATCCGGGCCAGAGCCAGCGGCCGTCCGCGGACTTACGGAACCAGTTGACGTAGTAGATGCTCGGGAGCTGTGACTCGTCGAAACGCTCGGCGAACTCCAGCCAGTGGGCGAAGTAGTCGGCCATGTTGTAGCCACAGAACGGGAGCATGGCGAAGGGATCGCGGCGCAGGTTACCCACCTGTCCGACCGCCGCCGCGGTGGTCTCGGAGGCCATGATCGATCCCATAAAGACGCCGTGGGCCCAGGAGAGCGACTCGGTCACGAGGGGCACGACGGAGGCGCGGCGCCCTCCGAAGAGGATGGCGTCAATCGGCACACCGGCCGGGTCCTCCCACTCCGGCGCGATGGCGGGGTCCTGGGCCGCCGGGGCGGTGAAGCGGGAGTTCGGGTGGGCCGCCGGCTTACCGGAGCTCGGGTCGTAGGGCTGACCACGCCAGTCGGTCAGATCCTCGCGGGGCTCCATACCCTCCCACCACACGTCCCCGTCACTGGTGAGGGCGACGTTGGTGAAGATGGTGTTCGCGCGCACCGACTCCATGGCGTTGGGATTGGTCTGGTAGTTCGTTCCCGGAGCGACTCCGAAGAAGCCGGCCTCCGGGTTGATCGCGTAGAGCCGCCCGTCGGGGCCGGGCTTCATCCAGCAGATGTCGTCCCCGATCGTCTCGACCGTCCAGCCCGGCAACGTGGGCACCAACATGGCCAGGTTGGTCTTGCCGCAGGCCGAAGGGAACGCCCCGGCGATGTACTTCGACTCGCCCTCGGGACTCGTGATCTTCAAGATCAGCATGTGCTCAGCCAGCCAACCGCCCTCGCGACCCATCACCGACGCGATGCGCAGGGCGAAGCACTTCTTGCCGAGCAGGGCGTTACCGCCGTAGCCGGATCCGAAGGAGATGATCTCCTTCGTCTCGGGGAAGTGAACGATGTACTTGTGCTCGGCGTTGCAGGGCCAGGGCACGTCGGACTCACCTTCGGCGAGGGGCGCCCCCACCGAGTGCAGGGCCGGCACGAACTCGCCGTCACTGCCGAGTTGATCGAGCACGGCTTGACCCATCCGCGTCATGATCTTCATGGAGGCGGCCACGTAGGCCGAGTCGGTGAGTTCCACCCCGATGTGGGCGATGCGTGATCCGAGGGGACCCATGGAGAAGGGGACGACGTAGAGGGTGCGGCCCTTCATGGAGCCGGCGAAGAGACCGTTCAGCGTGGCGCGCATCTCGGTCGGGTCGACCCAGTTGTTGGTGGGACCGGCGTCGGCCTGGTCCTTCGAACAGATGAAGGTGCGATCCTCCACGCGCGCGACGTCGGAGGGGTCGGAGGCGGCGTAGAAGGAGTGAGGGCGAAGCTCGTCGTTCAGCCGAATGAAGGTGCCGGCGTCGATGAGCTCCTGGCAGAGGGCGTCGTACTCCTCGTCCGACCCGTTGCACCAGTAGATACGATCGGGTGTTGTGAGTCGTGCGACCTCTTCCACCCATTCGATTAGGCGCGTGTTCGTCGTCGGGTATGTGTTCACCGGAACTCCTTCGTGTCTCCCCGTCGGCGCACCGTTGCGCCGCACTTCGTTAGGCCCAGTGGCGTGACCTCGACACCGACGACCCCCGAGAGGGGCGGCCGGCGCGAGGACGCTGTTCTCGAGCGTATCCTCGAAATTGTCGAGGGTAAAGGCTTATTGAAAGAAATTCGCATTATCGGTGACGACTGCGCCGTTCTCCCGCCTCTAGTGGGAGAAACCCTGGTCTCGACCGACGTGTGCGTCTACGGAGTCCACCTCGACGAGACCCTCTTTTCCGTGGACGACCTGGGTTATAAGGCGATGACGAGTGCGATCTCCGACATCGCGGCCATGGGGGGACGGGTTCGCGGGGCCCTCGTGGGTGTCGCCGCCCCCGCGGGCACCGACCTCGAACTGTTACACCAGGGAGTCGCCCGGGCCGCGGAGTTGACCGGGTGCCCGGTGGTGGGGGGAGATCTCACGAGCGCTCCCCATCTCGCCGTCACCGTGACGGTGCTCGGGGAGTGCCCGAGTGGCGGAGCGATCCGACGTTCCGGGGCGGCGGGTGGGGACACGCTCCTCGTGACCGGCCCCCTCGGACGGGCCGCCGCCGGCCTTCGTCGAGCGCGGGACGGGGCGTCGGGTCAGGACGAACTCGTCCTCGCCCAGCGTCACCCCTGGCCGCGTCTCGCGGAGGGCCAGGCCGCCCGGGGGGCGCGAGTGAGCGCGATGATGGATCTCTCAGACGGGCTCGCTCTCGACCTCGATCGGCTGGCTCGAGCCTCGGGGGTCGGCGTCGAGATTGACAACGTCCCGGTGGCGGAGGGCGCGACACCGGAGGAGGCCTGGAGCGGGGGAGAGGACTACGAACTACTGATCGCCACTCCCGAACCCGACCGCCTCGCGATGATTTTCGCGGACCGGGGTCTTCGCCCACCCCTACGAATCGGGCGTTGCGTGGACGACGCGATGGTGCGCCGACGGGACGGACGGACCTTTACCGGCGAGGGTTTTCAGCACTCCTGGTAGGGCGACGAGCGCCCGGAGGCTAGGCCGAGGGTTGGCGACGGACCGGCTTCGTGACCTTGCCCGAGCGCAGGCACCCGGTGCACACGTTCAAGCGGGTCGGCGTCTGGCCGACGAGGGCGCGCACGCGCTGGATGTTCGGGTTCCAACGGCGCTTGGTGCGACGGTGGGAGTGGGACACGTTCATACCGAAGGACGGCTTCTTACCGCAGATGTCGCAGACCGATGCCATGAACGTACTCCTTCGCCGTGACCCACCCGCTTTCGGGCGGCCCCTTCAACCGGGAATCAATTGTAGCATCGCTTTCGATGTCCGTCTCCACCGCCCTCTCGCCCAGTGACCTCAAGCGGGCGGTGGGACTCTTCGCCGATCTCCTGCGACGAGACCAGGGGGCGATCAATCGTCTGAACGTCTATCCCGTTCCCGACGGAGACACCGGGACCAACATGGCCCTCACCATGGCCGCCGTCGTGGCCGACGTTTCCGTTCTCGACGACGAAGCCCCTCTCGCCGAGGTCTGCCGGGCGGTCGGGCACGGGGCGCTCATGGGTGCGCGGGGTAACTCCGGGGTCATTCTGGCCCAGATGTTGCGCGGACTGGTGAGCGCCTTCGAACACCTGACGACGGTGGAGGCCCCCGCCTTCATTGAGGGACTGCGTCGGGCCGACGAGTCGGCCCGTCAAGCGGTGGAGCGACCAGTGGAGGGAACGATTCTCTCCGTCGCCCGGGCGGCCTCCGCCGCGACGGTGGGGTTGTCTCGTCTGGTCGACGTGGTGCACTCGGCCCGCGACGCCGCCCGTGAGGCCCTGGCGAAGACCACCCACCAACTGGACGTCCTCGCTCGCGCGGGCGTGGTCGACTCCGGTGGATCGGGACTGGTTCTCTGGTTCGAGGCCCTCTGCCACGTCATCGCCGGTGACGAGTTGCCCGCCCCACTCCCCGAGACCGGTCCGAGCGAGGCGGGGGTTTCTCCCAACGAGTCGGCCGGCGATCAGCGCTACGAGGTGATGTTCATTCTCGACGGCGCGGACGATCTCATGGGTGAGTTTCGCGCCGCCTGGAGCCTGATCGGTGACTCCATTGTGGTCGTGGGCTCGGAGGGTCTCTACAACTGCCACATTCACACCAACGACATCGGGGCCGCGATTGAGGCGGCCCTCGTGGTGGGGCGTCCCTCGAGCATTCGGGTGAGTGACCTCTCCGAACAGGTGCTTGCTCACCGCGAGCCGGAGGTGGCGGCGCCCGTCTCGAACGAGGTCGTCCCGTGCGCCGTCGTGGCGGTGGTTGCCGGAGCGGGAGTGGCCAGCCTCTTCACCTCGCTCGGGTGTCGCGCCCTCGTCGAGGGGGGCCAGTCGATGAATCCCTCGACGGCGGACGTCGTGAGCGCCATTGGACGGAGCCGGGCCGAGAGCGTGGTTGTTCTCGCGAACAACCCGAACGTTCGTCTCGCCGTCGAGCAGGCGGTGGACCTCGTGGAGGTCCCGGTCGCCGTCGTCGCCACGACCTCGCCCGTCCAGGGTCTCGCCGCCATGCTCGCCTACTCCAGTACTCGATCCCACGAGGAGAACGCCGCCGCGATGCGTGAGGCGGCCGAGGCGGTGCGACCCTACGAACTGACGCGCGCGGTGCGATCGACCTCGAGCGCGGCCGGGGAGATCGCGCCCGGGGACTGGATCGGGGTGTCGGGCAAAGAGGTCGTCGTCGTCGAGTCGACTCTCGAGAGCGCCCTGCTCGCCCTCGTTACTCGGGCCCTCGACGAGGGCGGCGAACTCGTGACGCTCGTTGAGGGCGTCGACGCCGACCCCGCGTTGAGTGACCGGGTCCGCCAGGTCGTCGGGGAGAACTACGAGGGAGTTGACGTCGAAGTGCACCGGGGCGGACAACCGGTCTACGCATACCTTCTCGGCGTCGAGTAAGTGAGTGACCCGGTCCCTCGCCGACTGAGTGACCTCGAAGCGGTCGACCTGTCGCGACTACGACACGTGGGGCCGAAACGACTAGACGCCCTCGAGAAACTCGGACTGACCACCGCTCTCGACCTCTTGACCTTCTATCCGCGCCGCTACCTGTACCGGGGGGCTCGGGTGGACCTTAGTGACATGAAGGTGGGCGACGAGGCCGCTATTCTCGCCCGGGTCGAGCGCTCGAGTGCCCGGCGAACCCGCCAGGGCCGAGCCCTGGTGGAGGTCGAGGTCTCCGACGCCGGAGAGCAGATTCGGGTGAGCTTCTTCAATCAGAGTTGGCGACACCGTCAACTCCCCGAGGGAACGCGGGCCATCTTCTACGGGAAACTCACTGAGTACCGGGGCCAACGCCAAATGGTGAACCCCACCGTCGACGTGGTGGAGGGAGAACTGGAGGAGGGGTCTCGTCGGCGTACGAGCGGCGCCCTCGCCATCTACCCGGCGACCGCTCGGGCGGGGGTGAGTAGTTGGGAGATCGCCGGATTCGTCGACGAGAGCCTCCGCCGAGCCGGTCCCCTGGAGGACCCTCTCGACGAGGAGTGGCGCCGGGAGTGGGATCTTCTCTCGCGTACCGAGGCCTACTGGAATATCCATCAACCCTCGGAGCCCGACATGGCGACGAAGGCCCGGCGCCGTCTCGTCTTCGACGAGTTCGTTCGCCTCCAGCTCCTGGTCGCCCTGCGCCGGCGCCGCCTGCGTTCGCGGGAGTCCGGTGTCAGTCATCCGGTTCACCCCGCCGATCTTGATCCGCTCACCCCGGTGGAGGACCTCACCCTCCTCGGTCAGTTTCTCCGGGCCCACCCCTTCTCGCTGACCGGGGCCCAACGACGGGTGCTCGAGGAGATCGTGCACGACATGGCCGCCCCCGTTCCCATGCACCGTCTGGTCCAGGGCGACGTCGGGTCCGGTAAGACGTTGGTCGCGACGGCGACCCTGGTGATGGCGATCGCCGGAGGACGCCAGGGGGCCCTCATGGCGCCGACCGAGGTCCTGGCCGACCAGCTCTACTCCGCTCTTCGGCGGGACCTCGCTCGGCTGGAGGTGGACGACCCCCGGGTGCTCGGGGAGCGCCGTCCGGTTCGCGTGGCTGTCCTGAGTGCTCGGGTGAAGACGCGAGACCGGACGGGCATTCTCGCGGGCCTTCGCCAGGGGGACATCGACGTGGTCGTCGGAACGCACTCACTTCTCCACGATGACGTCCGATTCGCCCGGCTCGGACTCGTCGTCATCGACGAGCAGCACCGCTTTGGCGTCGAGCAACGCGCGACGCTGCGCGACAAGGGGCGGCGAGCGTCGGCGGAAGACCGTGACCCCGATCTTCTCGTGATGACCGCGACGCCGATTCCTCGCACCGCGGCCCTCGCGGTCTTCGGGGACCTTGACCGCTCGACCATCGACGAGTTACCCCCCGGTCGACGCCCCGTCGCCACGACGTGGATTCGTGAGACGAGCGAGGAGGGACGGGTCTGGGCGCGGGTGCGCGAGGAGGTGGCGGCCGGACGACGTGCGTACGTCATCTGTCCCCTGGTCGAGGAGTCGGAGCGGGCCGAAGCCACGTCGGCGGTCGCGGAGCGAACGCGCCTCGCGACCGGGGAACTCGCGGGACTCGCCGTAGGACTCCTCCACGGGCAGATGACGAGTGCGGAGAAGGAGGAGGCCCTCACTCTCTTTCGTCGCGGCGACACCCCCGTTCTCGTCGCCACGGTCGTGGTGGAGGTGGGCGTGGACGTCCCCGAGGCGAGCGTCATCGTCATCGAGGACGCCTGGCGTTTCGGACTCGCTCAGCTCCACCAGTTGCGCGGACGGGTCGGCCGGGGCGAGGCGGCCAGTGAGTGCTACCTCCTCGGTGAAGCCCCCACTCTCGAGGCCGAGGAGCGTCTCGGCGCCCTCGAACGTCTGGCCGACGGTTTCGCCGTCGCCGAAGCCGACCTCAGCCTCCGGGGGGAGGGGACCCTCATGGGGGCCCGCCAGCGGGGCCGGAGCGATCTTCGGCTCGGTAACCTCGTACGCGACGCCGACCTCCTCGAGCTCGCCCAGCGAGCGGCCGAGCGGATCGCCGACGCCGGACTGAGCCGGGAGGGGGAGTGGGCGGCCGAGATCCGCACCCTCATCGAGCCCGACGAGGCGGAGTTCCTCTTCCGTTCCTAATCTCGCCTAGCCTCTCCGAGGTGAGAATCATCGCCGGTTCCGCTCGTGGACGACCGCTACGCGCGAAGTTGCCCGACACCGTACGGCCGACGACCGACTACGCCCGCGAGGCCATCTTCTCGATGCTGGAGAGTCGGGGGGGCCTGCACGGCTTGGTCGTCGTGGACCTCTTCTGCGGATCTGGGGCCCTCGGCCTCGAGGCGCTCTCGCGCGGGGCCTCGGAGGTGTACTTCGTCGACTCCGATCCGGCCTGTCTGGAGGCGGCTCGCTCCAACTACGCGACCCTCGGCTTCGAGGCGCGCGCTCACTTCGTGCGGGCGACGCTGCCCTCATGGCGAGTACCCGACTCCGTCGACCTCGTGTTGATGGATCCCCCCTACGGCCCCCTCGACACGGGAGCGGTGCTCGGGGAGTCGCGGGTGTCCCGGGTCGTGGTCGAGAACGATCGATTTGTGGAGGCGCCGGGCTACGACGTCGTGAAACAGAAGCGTTACGGAACTACGCTGGTGACGATGTTGGAGCCGACCGCGCAGGACGTGTCGTGACCATCGGACTGATTCCGGGCTCCTTCGACCCCTTTCACAACGGCCACCTCGAGGTCGTGGAGCGGGCCTCGGTGATCTTCGACGAGATCGTCGTGGCGGCCATCCGTAATCCGCAAAAGTCCCAACCCATGTTCACGCTGGACGAGCGTCGCGAGATGATCGCCGAGTCCCTCGTGCACGTCACGAACGTGTCCATCGTGTCCATCTCGACACTCCTCGTCAACGTGGCCCGCGACGTGGGGGCGACGGCCATCGTGAAGGGTCTGCGCGCGGTGTCGGACTTCGAGAGTGAACTTCAGATGGCCCAGATGAATCGCTCCCTCTCCGGGGTCGAGACCCTCTTTATCCCGACGAGTTCCCACCACTCCTTCATCGCGTCGCGTCTCCTGCGCGAAGTGGCGCGCCTCGGTGGGGACGTGTCGGCCTTCGTCCCCCCGCCCGTCGCTCGTCGACTGGCCCAGAACCACCTCGGAGAGTCCTCATGAGCACCTTTGATACCCACTCGTACGACGACGAGTTCGAGGTCTACGGCGCCGTCTCCTCCGAGGAGGCGCCGGCCGACGAGTACGCCTGGGACGCCTTCGCGCCCGCGCAAGCCCCCGAAGCGCCCCGCCACGTGCGTCGGGGCCTCGAGGACGTCATCGGCGACCTGGTGGAGATCATCGAGACGGCGAAACAGATGCCGCTTTCCAACTCGGCCCTGATCTCGCGCGACGAGGTCCTGGAGTTGTTGCGCGAAGCGATGGACCTCGTGCCCGACGAGATTCGTCAAGCGCGCCACGTCCTCTCTTCGGCCGACGTCATTTTGGAGCGAGCCGAAGTGGAAGCGAACCAACTTCTCGACGAGGTGCGCGCCCGCGCCGCCTCGATGGTGGAGAAGGCCGAGGTCGTGCGCCTGGCTCGCCAGCGCGCCGAGCAGATTGTTCTCGAAGCTAAGGCCCAGGCGCGTCAGCGCATCATCGAGGCCGACGAGTACATCGATGGCAAGCTGGGCGGCTTCGAAGTCGTCCTCGGTCGACTGGCGAAGTCCACCGCCTCGGCCCGCGAAGCGATGAACTCGCGGACCATGCCGGCCGGACTGCTCACTCCGGCGACGGAGGCTCCGGCGACGACCTTCTTCGACCAGGAACGGGAGTAGCTCGGTGGCCTCACCCTACGAGGTCCCGGTCACCGCGCTCCTGCGCACGGTCCCGACGACGAGTCGGGTGGAGTTCGTTGCTCCCTTTGACCCCCTCCACTAGTTCGAGCCCCGCGGACCCGTCGAGACTGACGTCGATCCCGACGAGCCGGTACGGGTCGAGGTGACCCTGCAGAGTTTCTCCGGGGGAGTGCACGTCCGCGGTCAGCTCTCCACGACCTGGCACGGCGTCTGTCGGCGCTGCGGCGTCGTGGTGCGCGAGGAGACCTCCGTCCCGGTGAAGGAGCGCTACGTCGAGCACCCCGGTCCCGAGGACGAGGAGGCCTACACCTTCGAGCACGACATTCTCGACCTCGCCCCCCTCGTGCACGAGCTGATTTTGCTGGATTTGCCCCTCGCCCCCCTCTGTCGCCCGGACTGTCGGGGACTCTGTCCGGTCTGTGGCGGGGACCGCAACGAGACCGACTGTGACTGCGCGGCACCCCTCGACCCCCGGTGGGCTACACTGGACGGGCTCTTCGCGGACGACCTGAAGTCGTCTCTCGAGGGTGAGGACTAGGGGCGCGGCCCCCGGGTGAAAGAGACGATCGATGGCTGTCCCTAAGAGAAAGACCAGTAAGGCCAAGGGCCGGTCCCGTCGCGCCGCCAACTGGAAGTTGGCCCTGCCCTCGCGCAGCGTCTGCCCCCAGTGCTCCGTGGCGAAGACGCCCCACGTGGTCTGCCCGAACTGCGGCTGGTACAAGGGTCGCGTGGCGGTCGAGGTTAAGTAGTTGTCCCTGCCCATCGCTCTCGACGCGATGGGCGGCGATCACGCTCCCCACGAGATCGTGGAGGGGGCTCGCCGCGCCGTTGACGAGTTCGGCCTCGAGGTCACCCTGGTCGGGGTGCCCGAGCGCGTCGGTGACACCAAGGGACTTCCCCTGGTCGCCTGTACCGAGGTCATCGAGATGGACGACGAGCCGGGCTCGAGCGTGCGTCAAAAGAAGGACTCTTCCCTCGTCCGGGCCGCGGAACTCGTGCGCGACGGCCACGCCGCGGCGATGGTGTCGGCCGGTAACACCGGAGCCACGATGGCCTCGGCGCTCCTGCGCATGGGTCGCCTCCCCGGCGTGATTCGCCCCTGCATCGCGACGGTGATGCCCAATCCCGGACGATCTCCGTCCATCCTCCTCGACAGTGGCGCGAACTCCGAGTGCAGCCCCGAGATGTTGGTGCAGTTCGCCCACCTGGGGTCGGCCTTCGTGCGGACCCACTACGGCGTGGCCTCCCCCTCGGTCGGACTGCTCTCCATCGGTGAGGAGTCCTCGAAGGGCTCCCCCCTGGTGAAGGAGACTCACGAACTCCTCCGTCAGGCTCCCGGACTGAACTTCTTCGGCAACGTCGAGGGTCGCGACCTCGTTCCCGCCCCCGTCGACGTCGTCGTGACGGACGGTTTCACCGGGAACGTGGCCCTCAAAACCCTCGAGGGAGCGTTTCGCTTCGTGATGAACACTCTGCTCGAGGCCCTCGACGACGACGAGATCTCCCGAGAGGCCGGGCGAACCCTGATGCCCTACCTCATTCCGCGCGCCGAGAGTTTGCGACCCGAGTCGGTCGGAGGCTCGATGCTGCTCGGCCTGAAGGGCGTGTGCATCATCTCCCACGGGTCCTCGAACGCCACCGCGATCATGAACGCCCTGCGGGTCGCCGACACGATGGTGCGCTCCGGAGTGGTCGAGGCGACGAAATTCGCCATCCGTCCCGATCAGGAGGGCTAATCTTCCTCCACCCGCCCGGTGGATAGGGTGGAGCGGAGAAGGAGGACTCATGACCAACGCCGAGGGGGCTCAGCCACTCGACCGGGCCGCCGTGACGGACCTGGTGGTGCGCGAACTGGCCCAGATCCTCGAGACGGAGCCGTCCGCCATCGAAGAAGACGTTCCCTTCAGTGACCTCGGAGCCGACTCCCTGGCCCTGATCGAGCTGGTAGAGGCGATGGAGGAGGACCTCTCTCGCCAGGTGGGCTCGTTCCACATTGACGACGAGGACCTAGAAGACCTGGTGTCGGTGCGCGACGCGGTGGACTACGTCGTCGCGAAACTGAATCTGGGCTAGGCGGAGCCCCGTGGGCATCGAGGACGTCGCGCGGGTCGCGGGGCTCGACCCCGACGACCCCCGGTTAGTGGAGGCTCTCACGCACTCCAGTTACGCCGCTGAACACGAGGTGACCTCGAACGAGCAGTTGGAGTTTCTCGGTGACGCCGTCGTCGACCTCGCGGTGGCCGAGTACGTGGTGCGCTCCTGGCCCGACGTGGACGAGGGCGTGGCCTCGGTCGTGCGCAGTCGCACGGTGAATGAGGCCTCCCTCGCGTCGGTGGCCCGGGCCCTCGCTCTCGGCGAGCACCTGCGCATCGGGCGCGGCGTGCGCAAGGAGCGGGGCGCGGAGCGAGACTCCCTGCTCGCCGACGCCTTCGAGGCCCTGGTGGGCGCCGTCTTTAGCGTCCGGGGCTACGACGCGGCCCGGGAGTTCGTCGTCGCTCAGCTCGCCGAGCGTATCGACTCGGCGGCCCGTCACGGGGACGTAATCGACGTGAAGACCCACCTGCGCCGGTGGGCTGAGACGCAGGGACTCGCTCCACCCGAGTACGAACTGAGCGCCACCGGACCGGCGCACGACGTCACCTACGAGGCGCGCGTCGTGGTCGGCCCCCTCGTCGGGGTCGGTCGGGGACCGTCGAAGAAACGGGCCGAAGCCGCGGCCGCGGCCGCGGCGTGGGAGGGGGCGCAGCGTGCCGGAGTTACCTGAAGTCGAAACCGTGCGCGCTGGGCTCGCCCGAGAACTCGTCGGCAAGAAGGTGAAGGCCGCCCCGGTTTCGGACGGCCGCTCCACTCGTCGACACCCGAGTGCGAAGGACTTTCGGGCCCTCCTCGAGGGCCGCACCGTCAAGTCGGTCGAGCGACTGGGTAAGTACCTGGCCTGCGCGCTCGACAACGGTTCCCACCTCGTGATCCACCTCGGGATGACCGGACAACTCCTCAAGGCGAAGAACGCCAAGGTCCCAAAGCCCAAACACACCCACGTCGTTCTCCAACTCTCCAGCAACGAGGAGATTCGCTTCGCCGACCAGCGCACCTTCGGCGAGATGTTCGTGTCCCTCCCGGTGGGTGAAGGTGAGGAGGTTCCGATCTCCCGGTTCGCGCGTCTGGCTATCGGGGGCAACGGGCTCAACCTGCGCTCGAGAGTGCGCGAGCTCGCCCATCTCGGTCTCGACCCCTTCGAGGACCAGGTCGGCTGGGACCGATTCGTCGCGATTACGCGCTCGCGCCACGTGCCCCTGAAGGCACTCCTCACCGACCAGGAGATTCTTAGTGGTCTCGGCAACATCTACGCCGACGAGGTTCTCTTCTCGGCCGGCCTGCGCTACGACCGGCCCTGCGACGAACTCACGACCGTGGAGGCGCGTCGACTGCACCGGACCATCCCCGAGGTGCTGAGCGAAGCCATCAAGGCGGGGGGCACGACGCTCTCCGACGAGATGTTCGTCGACCTCGAGGGCGCGCCCGGTCGCTACCAGAACCAGCTCCAGGTGCACACCCGGGAGGGCGAACCCTGTCCCCAGTGCCGGACTCCCATTGAGCGGGTGGTCTTTCGCGATCGCTCCACCTACTTCTGCCCCCGCTGTCAGAGTTGAGTTCGGGGGAGTCTCCTCGGGATTGCTAGCGTTGCCCCGTGTTTCTTAAGCGTTTGACGATGAAGGGCTTTAAATCCTTCGCGGACTCCACCGTGCTCGAGTTCGAGCCCGGGGTCACCGCGGTGGTCGGACCGAACGGTTCGGGTAAGTCGAACGTCGTCGACGCCGTGACCTGGGTGCTCGGCGCCCAGTCGACGAGGGCGCTACGGAGCCAGAAGATGGACGACGTCATCGTCGCCGGCACGGCCTCACGGCCGGCCCTCGGTCGAGCCGAAGTCAGCCTCACCCTCGATAACGCCTCCGGACGCCTGAACGTCGAGGGGGCGGAGGTGACTATCTCGCGCACCCTCTTTCGAAACGGTGACTCCGAGTACGCCATCAACGGCACCGTCTGTCGTCTCCTCGACATCCAGGAACTCTTGAGCGACTCCGGTGTGGGTCGCCAGCAGCACATGATCATCGGTCAGAATCAGCTCGACACGATTCTCAACTCCTCACCGGAGAATCGCCGGGCCGTCATTGAGGAGGCCGCGGGAGTCCTCAAGCACCGGCGTCGTAAGGAGCGAGCCGAACGCCGCCTAGCTCAGACCCAAGAAAATTTGGAGCGCCTCGGGGACCTCGTTCGCGAGGTGCGCCGTCAGATGCGCCCGCTCGAACGCCAAGCGGTGTCGGCGCGCTCCTACGTCGAAGTCGAGGGCCTGGTGCGCGTGGCCCGCGAGGCTCTCTTCGTGCGCCGACTTCAGGAGTTCGGGGAACGCCGATCCTTCCTCGACGCCCGGGAACGCGAGACCCTCGAGGCGACGACCCGCGCCCGGGAGACCCTGGTCGATCTCGACGCCCAGGCCAGTGCCGTCGCCGCCGACATGGGGTCGCGACGCGAGGAGTCTCTCGCCTCCACCCTCGGGGACCTCCAGGCGCTCGCCGAGCGGGCCCGGGGGGCCCAGTCGGTGATAGCGGAACGCGAGCGCGCCCTGCGCGCCGCGCTCGACGCCTCGGCCGACGAGAACGTCGTGGCCACCCTCGAAGCCGACGCCGCTCGTTTGAGCGAGGACTTGGCCGCGCTCTCGGAGCTGGACGAACGCGCCCGTCTGGCCCGCGAGAGCGCCCTCGAGGCCCAGGGACGACTGGAGAGCGCCCGCCGCGACGCCGAGGCGACGGAGGAGGGCGGGCCCGAGATCGACCGGGCGGCTCTGCGCACCGCTCGGGAGCGTCTCCAGTGGCTCGAACGCACCCGGGCTCACCAGGCCCAGGCGCTGGAGCGGGCCGAGGAACGCCGACGTGACCTCGAAGCGACGCTGCGCGACTTAGAGACCGAACTGGGGAGTTTCCCCGAACGCCTCGACGCCGCTCGCGCCGCCCTCGTCGGGGCCGAGCGAGACAAGCTCGAGGCGGACGCCGCGGTGGAGTCTCGCGAGACGGAGCGCTCGGCCACCCAGGCCCGACTCTCCGAGGCGACCGAAATCTCGGCGCGAGCCCAGGCGCGCGCCGACGCTCTCGAGCGGGCCCTCGACGAGTTGTCGGGCTCCTCCTCCCGGGCCATCGTGCAGGGCGTCGACGGAGTACTCGGGGCCTTTCTCGATCTCATCGAGGTGGACGAGGGCTACGAGCGAGCCGTCGAGGCCGCGGCCGGCGCCTCGGTCTCGGCGATGGTGGTGGACGGGCGCGACTCGGCCCGGGCCGCGCTCGAGGCGTTGCGTCGTGAGGGCGGAGCCGGAGTCATTCTGGCCGCCGGTCTCTCGCCCCAGGGTGACGTCGCCGTCCCCGAGGGGGCCGAGGGCCTACGGGCCCACGTTCGCGCGCGTCGGGACGCTCCGGCCCACGTCGGCCGAGTCCTCGACGTCCTCTTCGCGCGCGCCGTCGTGACGACGGGGTGGCGCGAGGGCTTAGATATCGCGGCCACCCACCCCGATCTCGTGGTGGCGACCCTCGAGGGGGACCGCTTCGCCCCGAGTGGCTGGCGCGTCGCGTCGGGACGCGCCCTCGTGACGAGAGCGACGGTCGAGGAGGCCCACGAGGTGGCCCGCGTCGCCCTCGAGGCTCTGCCGGGACTGCGAGCCGAGCTGAGCCAAGTGGACGCTGACGCCACGCAGGCTCGTCGTCGGGCTAGTGAGGCGGCCGGGGCGCTCGCCGCGGCGTCCAGTGGACTACGCGCGCTCGAGGACGAGGAGGCCCGCCTACGACGCACCTTCGAGGTGCGCGGCGGAGAACTCCCCGTGCTGAGTGACGAGGTCGCCGAGGGAACGGATCAGCTACGCGTTCTCGAGGGCGAGTACGAGGAGTTGCGCGGGCGACTCCCCGACCTCGAGTCCGCCGCCGAGAGCGCCGAGACTCGCGCCGTCGAGGCCCAGAGTCGTCGCGACGCCCTCCGACGTCTGGAGTTAGAGACCGCCGACACCGAGGCGTTAGCCCAGCGACTCGGCGCCGACGTCGCCGCCCGACGGGCCGTTTTGGAGAAGCGTCACGCCGAGATTGAGGCGCGTCTCGCCGGGCGTACTCGCGAGCGCGAGGAGGCGGCCCAACGTCGCCGCGCCCTCGAGGACGACCTCCTAGCCCTCGCTCGGTTGCGTGAGGTGGTGGCCCAGGCCCTCGAGGACGTGAAGCGGAGCCACGAGGTCATTACGACGACCTACCGGGAACAGCTCGAGGCCTCCCGCGCCAGTGCCGAGCGTCTCGAGGTGTTGCGTCGAGAGCGTCGGACCGTCGAGGAGTCCCTCAGCACCCTCCAGGAGTCGCGCCGTCGCGACGAGGTGGAGTTGGCCGAACTCGCGGTCAAGGTCGACTCGGTGCACGAGGCGGTTCGTCGCGACCTCGGGAAGGAGCCGAGCGATCTGAGCGACCAGGAGATCGACCTACCCGACGGGGTCAGTCTCGAGGGCTACGTCGGGGACCTCGAGGCGAAGATCACCTCGCTCGGTCCCATTAACCCCCTCGCCCTCGACGAGTTGGCCGAGCTCGAGGAGCGTTACCGGGAACTCGACACCCAGGTCGCCGACGTGCGCCACGCGCGCCGGGAGATTTTGGAGGTGCTGCGCGCCCTCGACGACGAGATCATGAGCAGTTTCTCGGCCGCCGTGGCGGACGTGAACGAACACTTCTCCACCCTGATCTCGATGCTCTTTCCCGGGGGACAGGGTCGCTTGATCTTGACCGAACCGGACGACCCCCTCTCGACCGGGGTCGAAATTGAAGTGCGCCCCATGGGTCGCAACGTGCGTCGCATCTCCCTGCTCTCGGGTGGGGAGCGCTCCATGGCGGCCCTGGCCTTCCTCTTCGCCATCTTCCGGTCCCGGCCCTCGCCCTTCTACATGATGGACGAGGTCGAGGCGGCCCTCGACGACGTCAACCTGCAGCGTTTCCTTAATCTGGTGGACGAGTTTCGCGACGAGGCCCAGCTCCTCATCGTCACGCACCAAAAGCGCACGATGGAGTCGGCCGACGCCCTCTACGGCGTCACGATGGTGCCGGGCGCGTCGTCCAAAGTCGTGTCGCAGCGCCAACGCCGCGACGTGGAGGTAACCCCGTGATCTGGTGGATTGGTCTTCTCCTGGTCGCCGTTGTCGTGACGCTCCTCGTCGTGCGTCGGCGCCGCCGGCGGGTTCGCCCCCCGGTCCTCGTGCCGGAGCGAGCGCCCATGCCCGAGATTCTCGTCGAGGAGGTGGAGGCCCCGCCCTCTCTCGCCGAGGAACCGAGCTTCGCCCAACGACTCTCCTCTTCCCGCTCCCTCTTCGACCGGGTGCGTTCACTCGGCGCGCGCTCGGAACTGAGTGAGGACCAGCTCGCCGTCGTGGAAGAGGTGCTGCTGCGCTCCGACGTCGGCGTCGAGACGACGAACGCCATCCTCGCCCGCCTCGCCGAGTCCGGGGCGCCCGACGGAGTCGTCGACGCCCTGCGTCGCGAACTGCGAGCCAGTCTCGATCGGCCCCGCGAGGTGCGCCGCGAGGCCGACGAGGGTCGTATTCCGGTCTGGCTCTTCGTTGGAGTGAACGGGGTCGGAAAGACCACCAGCATCGGCAAACTCGCCTACCAGGAGACCCAGGCCGGGCGCCGGGTGCTGCTGGCGGCCGGCGACACCTTCCGCGCGGCCGCGGCCGATCAGTTGACCCAGTGGGCCGAGCGCACCGGGGCCGACGTCGTGCGCGCCGAGGAGGGGGCCGACCCCGGCTCGGTGGTCCACGACGCCCTCGGTCGCGCCCAGGCCCGCGAGGTCGACCTCGTCCTGGCCGACACCGCCGGGCGCCGGGTGAACTCCTCCAACCTGATCGACGAGCTGGCGAAGATTCGCCGCGTGGCCGACCGGGGTCCCGGTCAAGTGGTCGAGACCTTTATGGTCCTCGACGCCACGACCGGTCAAAACGCGCTGAGCCAGGCTCGGGAGTTTCTCGCGGCCGCCCAGGTGAGCGGCATCATCCTCACGAAGTTGGACGGCACGGCCCGCGGCGGAATCGTCGTCGCCATCGAACGGGAGCTCGCCATTCCGGTGAAGTTCGTCGGCGTGGGAGAGCGCGCCATGGACCTCGTGGTCTTTGACCCCGACGTCTTCGTCGACTCTCTGCTCGGCACCTCGGGGTAGCCTGAGCGAATGTTTGATTCACTGAGCGCCCGTTTAGAGAAGGTCGGGTCCTCCCTTCGTTCGAAGGGTCGACTCTCCGACGCCGACCTCGACGAGGCGCTCGGAGAGGTCCGCACCGCGCTCCTCGAGGCCGACGTCGAACTCTCGGTGGTGCGCGCCTTTATCGCCGCCGTGCGCGAACGCGTCGCCGGCGAGAACGTTCTCTCGAGCCTCACGCCGGGCCAACACGTTATTAAGGCCGTTCACGAACAGTTGATCGAGGTGCTCGGCGGGGCCGCCCTCAAGGTCACCTACGCCCCCCAACCACCGACCGTGGTTCTCCTGGCCGGTCTCCAGGGTGCGGGTAAGACGACGACCGCGGCGAAGTTGGCCCAGTGGTTCAAGTCCCAGGGTCGCCAGCCCCTCCTCGTCGCGGCCGACCTGCAGCGTCCGGCCGCCGTCGAGCAGTTGCGCGTTCTCGGGGCCCAGATCGGCGTGGACGTCTTCTCCGAACCCCTCGACCCGGTCACCGTGGCGCGCACCGGGGTGGCCCGGGCCGCCCAGCTCGGCCGGGACGTGGTCATCATCGACACCGCGGGACGCCTGAGCATTGACGAAGCGTTGATGGAGGAAGTGCGCTCCATCTCCCGCGAGACGAACCCCCACTACACCTTCCTCGTCATCGACGCCGTGACCGGTCAGGACGCCGTTCACACCGCGAAGGCCTTCCACGACTCGCTGTCTCTCTCGGGCATCATCGTCACGAAGTTGGACTACGACGCGCGCGGGGGAGCGGTTCTCTCCGCGCGTGGTGTCGTCGGTCGTCCGGTGGTCTTCGCCTCGAGCGGAGAGAAGATCTCCGACTTCGACCTCTTCCACCCCGATCGCATGGCCGGACGCATCCTCGGCATGGGCGACGTCCTCAGTCTGATCGAGCAAGCCGAGCGGACCCTCGACCCGGCGACGACGATGGACGCCGCTCAGCGCATGATGAGCGGGGCCTTCACCCTGGACGACTTTTTGAATCAACTGAACCAGGTGAAGAAGATGGGATCTCTCGGGGGCATCATGAAGTTGCTCCCGGGGGTCAATAAGGAGATGCGTCAGGCCGCGGCCAACGTGGACGACTCCCAGATCACCCGGGTGGAGGCGATTATCCACTCCATGACTCCCGCCGAGCGGGCCAATCCGGTCATTATCGACGGTTCTCGGCGCACCCGTATCGCGAAGGGCTCCGGGTCGAGCGTGAACGCCGTGAATCAACTGCTGAAGCAGTTCGACCAGATGAAGAAGATGATGAGGCAGATGGGGCAGGGCTCGATGCCCCAGCTGCCGGGTGGTCTCAACAAGATGGCCCAGCGCATGGCCGCCGCCCAGGCCTCGCGGGGCGAGGCGTTGCCGGAGGGTTTCGACGCCCTCGCTCGGGGGATGCAGAGCGCTCCGCGGGGGGCGACCGGGGGGCCAAAAGGCAAGAAGAAGAAGGGTGGTCGAGTCACCCCACCCAAGGGACGCTAGACTAGAGCGCTCGGGTGCCGCTTCGACGACTCGAAGACCGGTAACCAGATTCTGGAAGGAATGACACGACGTGGCTGTGAAACTTCGTTTGGAGAGAATGGGCAAGAAGAAGCAGCCCAGTTATCGCGTGGTCGCCGTGGAGGCCAGTCGTCCCCGGACCTCGGCCGTCCTCGAAGTGCTCGGGACCTACCAGCCCCGAGGCATTTCTCAGGCTCAGCCCGACACCGTGGTGACGATTGACAACGACCGGGCCGTTGCCTGGTTGAAGAACGGCGCGCAGCCCACCGAGCGCGTAGCCAAGTTGCTGAAGGTCTCCGGCGCGCTCGACGCCTTCGCGGCGTCGAAGGCCCCGTGAGCGCCTTCGACTACGTCGAGGGCGACGTCAACACTCTCGACGAGACGGTAACGAACGACGGGGGCGACCTCGCTCCCACCGCCCAGGCGGCCCTCGAGTACCTGGCGCGCTCCCTCGCCGACAACCCCGACGCCGTGAGCGTCGAGGTGCGCGAACGGGGTGACAAGGTCATCCTCTCCCTCTCGGTGGATAAGGACGACATGGGTCGCCTCATCGGCCGCCGGGGCCGCACCGCCCAAGCCCTGCGCAGCCTCGTGGCCGCCGCGGGAGCTCGTGACGGGGTGACGACCTCGGTCGACATCCTCGACTAGATCGTGGTCGCCCCGAGCGAACTGCTCGAGGTGGGCGTTGTCGTCAAGGCCCACGGATTAAAGGGCGAGGTCCTGGTGGACCTCTGGAGCGATCGGCACGAACGACTCGCCCCGGGGAGCGTTCTCTCGAGTGATCGCGGTGACCTTCACGTCCTCTCCGCTCACCCCCACCAACAGCGCTTTCTCGTTCGCTTCGCCGAAGTGGCGACCCGGGAAGCGGCCGAAACCTGGCGGGGCGTCATACTGCGCGCCGAACGGTTAGACGTCGACGAGGACGTCATCTGGATCGACCAACTTTTCGGGTGTCGGGTCCTCGACCAGGACGGTGTGGACCGGGGTGTGGTGGTCGACGTGGAGGCGAATCCCGCGAGTGATCTCCTCGTCCTCGACACCGGCGCCCTCGTTCCTTTGCACTTCGTGACCGAGTTTGAGCCCCGCGCCCGGGTCGTCGTCGAGGTGCCCGAAGGACTCTTCGAGTGACCCTCGTCGTCGACGTTCTCACTCTCTTCCCCGACGCCCTTCACTCCTACGCGGGAATCTCCGTCCTCGGTCGGGCCCGCGACCGAGGAGTGTGGGATCTGCGCGTGCACGACGTCCGCGACGTCACGACGGACGTCCACCGCAGCGTCGACGACACCCCCTACGGCGGGGGAGCGGGCATGGTGCTCTCCCCGGAACCCCTCGCCCAGTCCCTCGACGCCCTCGGTGAGCGTCGCGGCCCGGTCATCGCCCTCACCCCGGCCGGCACCCCCTTTCGCCAAGCCCGGGCTCGAGAGCTCGCTCGAGAGAGTGAACTCACCCTGATCTGCGGGCGCTACGAGGGCTTCGATCAGCGCTTTCTCGACACCCGGGTCGACGAGGAGATCTCCGTCGGGGACTTCGTGCTCGCCGGGGGAGAACTGGCCGCCCTCTGCGTACTCGAGGCCGTGGTGCGACTGCTCCCCGGCGCCCTCGGTAACGCCGAGTCGGTGGAGGAGGAGTCCTTTTCCGACGGGCTCCTCGAGTATCCCCACTACACCAAGCCGGCCGTGTGGCGGGGTCGTGAGGTTCCCGAGATTCTGACCTCGGGCGATCACGGCCGCATCGCCCGCTGGCGCCGGGCCCAGGCTCTGCGCACGACCCTCGAACGCCGACCAGACCTCCTGCGACTCGAGAGTCTCTCGGCGGAGGATCGTGCGCTCCTCGAGGCCTTCGCCCCGGTGGTGGACTCCCCGTCGGGGGACCGGCTAGACTAAGTCTTCCCCAAGGGAACGACGAAGGACGCGAGTATGAACCCCACCGATCTCATCGACCGTGACTCCCTGCGCGACGACGTCCCGGCGTTTCGCGCCGGTGACACTCTGAAGGTTCACGTGCGCGTCGTCGAGGGTAGCCGCGAGCGCGTTCAGATCTTCGAAGGCGCCGTGATTCGCCGCCAGGGTTCGGGAGTCTCTGAGACCTTCACCGTGCGCAAGATTTCCTTCGGTATCGGTGTGGAGCGCACCTTCCCGCTGCACGCGCCGACCATCGCCAAGATCGAGGTCGTCTCGCGCGGTGACGTGCGTCGCGCCAAGCTGTACTACCTGCGCGACCTGCGCGGTAAGGCGGCGAAGATCAAGGAGCTGCGCGTCACCGAGCGCGCGTAGTCGCCCGTGGGCGAAGAAGAGCTCGACGACTACGAGGCCACTCTCGAACTGGCCCTCGTCCAGGAGTACAAGGCGGTCGTCGCGACGTTCGACTACGCCGTCGAAACGGATCGACGTTTCTATCTCGCCAACACCGTCGAGGTTGAGGTCAAGAGTCAGGGTTCGCCCACTCTCATCGAACTGGTTCTCCACGACGCCTGGGTCTGGGATATGTACCGCGCCCAGCGCTTCGTGCCCCTCGTGAGGGTTCTCACCTTCCGCGACGTCAACATTGAGCGCCTGCCGAAAGAAGACCTCGCTCCGTGAGCCCGTTTCGGTGTTACCGAGTTCGACTCGACTCACCGACTCCCTGGCCCGTGGACGAGGGTCGAGTCTCTCTCTACCGAGTCCTCGACGCTCCAGCCCCGCTCGCGCTCGCCGCTCGAGGACCGGCCACGCCGTGTGGTCTGTGGACCTCGGTGGACGAGAACTACCCGCTGGCGCTCCTCGCGCGCGACCTCGTCACGACGGCCCGTCTCGTTCCCCTCGTGGAGGTGGTGTTAGAGGCGGGTGAGGGGGAGTGTCGCCGACTGGAAGAACTCGTCAATGGGCGAAGTGATCCCGTGGGCGTGCTTACTCCGGGACTGACCCTCGCCGGGGGCGCCCCCCGTCCCGTACGGGTCTGGCATCCGAGCAACGGAGAACTTCACCGGGGTGACGACCGCCGGCGCTATGACGTGGTGGGGTGATTCCTCGACCGGCTCGATAGTGCGAATGGACGAGACGTGCGGTCTTACAGAGTGAGGCTTTTGCAAACCTCATCCCGTGAAAACGACCCTCGGCCTTCATGATCAACAGTCCACGACAAGTAGTCACCAGCCTTTAACAATGCGGCATACGAGCGCACTAAAGGTTGAACCGCATCGCATTGTTCCTTAGTGCCGTTATGAATGACAGGGGTCAATCATTGCGCTATGGTCAACGCAACTCGAAGCTGGGTAAGCAGTTGTCCTTCGTTGTGCCACGGTTGTAAACGGACTGGAGCAGCACTTGCGCGCATTCGAGAATTCATCTCAACTCACTGTTACCACTCGCGTGATGAAGGTCACGAGATCGGTCAAGAGGGGGGGGCACCGGATTATCCGACGCGCCCTGCAGGTGGCTATCGCCCTAGCGACCTTAGTGGGGGTGCTCAGCATTGTCTCGCCTGAAGTGGCCTCCGCAACAAGTTTTCCCCTCTCCGTGACGGTCACCCCGTCGGTGTCGTGGGTGGATACCGGACTCGCCGTCAGTGCAGGCACCTTCTACGACGTCAGCGCGTCCGGAACCATTTTGGGAATGTCGGGAGCGCCGGGTACTCCCGCGGGAACACCGTGGGCGAGCTGCGGCTCGGCGACCGTCACCTCGCTGTACCCGGGCCTCGATTGTGGGGCGCTGATTGCCCGAATTGGTGCAGGGATTCCCTTCACAATTGGTACGCACATGATCTTCGACGGGGCGCCTGGTGAGCTCTATCTCGGAGTAAACGAACAGTCTCTCAGCGGATTGTCTGGTTCGTGGTCGGCGACAATCACGACCGGTTCGCTTCCCAATCCGGTTCTCGGAAGTCAACGATTCGGTGGGGGAGGTGGCGTTGCTCCGGGAACGTGTACGACATGCACCGGCGGCGGTGTCGTTGACCCCGCAACCGGCGACGTCGTCGTGAACGCCAGTGACGCTAGCGTGCCGACTGTTGGACCCTCGCTCGACGTCTCGCGCACGTACGACTCGACCATGGCTCAAAGCGAGGTGGCGTCGTTAACTCCGGGGCCCCTCGGATACGGATGGACCGACTCCTACGCCACGTCGTTGCTGTTGAACAGCGATTACGGGACGTCCGCCAGTGGTGACGTCACCCTCGTGCAGCCCAACGGATCGGAGGCTCTCTTCGTCTCACCCGTGTCTGGAACTTGCCCGTCACCCTACGTGGGATCCGGGGCGAGTGGGACTTACTGCACACTGGCGAGCACGCTCGGAACCCTCAGTTACAACTCGACAACCTCCACTTACACGCTCCTCGAGTACCCCTCGTCCACCTACACCTTTAACGCGAGCGGACTTCTCAGCTCGATGAGTGACGTGAACGGTGCGACCGAAACAGTCGCCTACGACACGCCGATGCCGGGAAGCGGCAACTGTCCGGTGAGCGCCGCGTCGTGTGAGACGATTACGGCAGCCACGGGGACGCAGACAATGACCCTCGGGTGGTCCGCTAGAGGGGATAGCGGAGTCATCACCTCCGTCACGGATCCCGCGGGATACCGAACGACCTACGGCTACTCGTCGGGTAATCTGACCTCGGTCACCGACAACTGGGGACACGTCACCACGTACTCCTACGACACCGCAAATCCCAACGCGACCTACCAGCACGACCTCATAACGCAGACGTCGCCCAACGAGCAGCCCGGTCAGCCCGACGCAGGGACGTCGACCTCGATTAACTACGACTCTTCCGGTCGGGCCACCCAGCTCACCGTGCCCACGGGCCAGACGAGCACCTTTAACTACTCTTCGATAAATCCGGCCAGCCTGACGGGTTCGGTGACCGAGACGGGGGCGAGCGGCGACGTTACCCAGTACAACTACACCTCCGGAGTGCTCGTCTTCTCGACGACCAGTCCCTCGAGTACTCCCGAAACGACGTACTACGCGACTAACGGCTTAGACCTCCTGACCATCGGTACGGTGGACCCAACGGGAGCGGAGACGGCGAGCAACTACGACGCCCACGGCAACATCGTGGCGTCTATCCCCAACGCGAACGCGGCGGGCGACGGTACGGGTTACACCTACAACACCGCGGGCGAGGTGACCTGTTCCGCCCAACCTCTCGCGGCGCTCACGTGTAACTCCCAGACCCTACCGAGCCCAACCAGTGCCGGGGGCGTGATCACCCTACCGGCCATAGTTCCGCCCGCGTATTTGACCTTCCATGACTACGACACATTCGGCCGAGAGATGTACCAAACCACGGGAGACTACGCACCGAATGGAACCTTGCTCCACGTGCGCACTTCCTACACGCTCTATAACGGCAATACCGTCACACTGGGTTCGACGCTCTACTCGTGCTCTACTCCTTCGCCCGCGGCCGAACTACCCTGCGCCACCATCAACCCCGATGGCGTGATCACGCAACTGGGTTACGACGCACAAGGTGACCTCACGTCGTCGTCGGTGTTGGATGCCAACACCGTGTCGACTCCGGGGGTAATCAGCACCCTGAGTGGTGGTCCCATGGGTGTGGAGATTGCGAAGAACTTGAGTCAGAACGACTCCCAAATCGCGACCGTCACGCTCGGGGGCGTCGCCTACGCCTACGTCGCCGACTCCTACAACAACGTCATCCGTCGGATCAACCTGGCCACCGACCAAGAGACCGTCGTGGCCGGCAACTACGCGTGGGGTCCCTACGGGGATGGGGGTCCCGCAACGAGTGCTCAGCTGGGCACTCCGAGTGGAGTCGCCGTGGATTCAGCCGGTGATATCACCATCGCCGACAGCGGGAATGACGAGGTGCGCTTTGTGCCCGCCGTGTCGGGAACCTACTTCGGCCAGACCATGACAGGTGGCGATATTTACCGGATAGCGGGTACCGGGTCCTCGGGCTTTTCGGGCGACAACGGTCCCGCGACGTCGGCCAGACTCCACGATCCTCAGTCGGTCGCCTTCTACTCCGGTGGTGTTCTCGTGACTGACACGCTCAACAGCGAGGTCCGCTTCATTCCCGCCACGAGCGGCACGTACTTCGGACAATCCATGACAGGCGCCAACATCTACGCGGTCGTGGGCAACGCGACGGCCGGATATGTCGGCACTGGCGTATCGCCCACCTCCGCCGAGGTGTCCTTTCCCCAAAGTGTCGCCGTTGACTCGAGTGGGGACGTCGCGATTGGGGACTCGGGTAACAACGTCGTGCGCTTCATCCCTGCGAGCACAGGGACCTACTACGGCGTGGCGATGACCGCGGGCAAAATCTACACCGTCGCGGGCGCCGCGCCCGTCGCGGGATCTCCCGCGTCGTCGGGCTACTCAGCCAACGGCACTCTGGGCACGTCGGCCCTGCTGAACGCCCCGAGCGGAGTAGCTTTCGACGCCTCGGGGAATCTCTACTACGCCGATTCCAACAATTTCTCGGTGCGCGTCCTCGCCCGGACTTCGGGGAGTATTCTCGGCCACAGCGTCTCGGTCGGCACCGTCTACACCGTCGCCGGAAGTTACACGTGGGGCGACCTCGGTAACGGGGCCCCCGCAACCAGTGCCTCCATGGGCTACACCGGGGGCGTGGCGATTGACCCGAACGGTGACCTCGTCCTCGACGACACCTTCAGCGACGTCGTTCGCATCGTCGCGAACACCTCGGGACCCCTGGTAGGAAATAGTTCAGTCACGCCCTACGACATTTACGCCGCGGCGGGCACGGGCGCCTTCTCCGAGGGTCTCCAAAACGGTCCCGCCGCCAACGCTGAGTTCAACTCACCCTCGAGCGTGAGAGTCGATTCGAGTGGCGACGTTGTAGTGGCCGACACCGGTAACAACGTGGTGCGATTCATCCCGGCGGTGTCGGGCACCTATTTCGGTCAGGCAATGACCGCTGGTGACATCTACGACATCGCGGGTAACGGCTGGCCCGGATTCGGGGGAGACGGGGGACCGGCCACGTCAGCCATTCTGTCGTCTCCCGGAGGCGCCTCGTTTGACGCAGCGGGTGACGTTGTCATTGCCGATACCAGGAACAACGTGGTGCGTTTTGTGCCAAGAACTAGTGGAACCTACTTCGGCCAGTCCATGACGTCGGGCGATATCTACACCATCGCCGGCACGTCGGTCGCCGGGTACTCCTCGGGGGTCTCGTCAGCTACCACTTCGCCACTCAATGGTCCCATGGGCGCAACCATTGACGCGACCGGCAACCTTCTCATCGCCGACACCTCCAACAATGTGATTCGCTTCGTGCCGAAAGTGGGTGGCACCTATTTTGGCCAGGCTATGACCGGTGGGGACCTCTACACCGTGGCGGGCAGCTACTCCGCGGGCGCGGGTTTCTCGGGTAACGGCGCGGTGGCGATGTCGGCTCAACTGAACAAGCCCTCGTCGGTCACCGTGGACGCGACGGGTGACCTCATCATTTCCGACGTGAACAACTCCATGGTGCGTTTCGTGCCGAACGTGGGTGGTACCTACTTCGGACAGGTGATGAGCGCGAACGCCATCTACACCATTGCCGGCAGCACGACCCGGGGTTACGCCGGGGACCGGAGTCCCGCGATCTCGGCCCAACTCTCGTGGGTGAGTGACGCCATGGAGGATCCCTCGGGCAACCTCTTCATCGTCGACTCAGGTAACGACGTGATTCGTTTCGAACCGGCGACGACGGGCCTCTACTTCGGTCAATCGATGCTCGCGAACAATATCTACACCATCGCCGGTGCGGGGTGGACCAGTAATCACTTCGCCGGCGATGGGGGCTCACCCCTTCAAGCGCAGTTTGCTTGGATTATCTCCGTTGCTTCGGATCTTCGTGGTGGTTACTACATTGACGACAGCGTCGACCAGCGAGTTCGTCACGTGAGTGCTCTCAACTCCACCAGTTTCGCGGCGACCACCACCTACACCTACAACGGCGACGGCCAAAAAACCTCGATGACGCTACCCAACGGAAATGCTCCGGGGGCTAACGCCGGAAACTTCACCACCACCTACACCTACGGAGCCAACGGAGAACTGACCTCTGAGACGCAAGGCGGTGGTCCGGGCGCCACGGTCACCCCGCGCACCACGAGTTACACGTACGACGCGAACGGGAATCGACTGTCGATGACCGATCCGCGCGGCTACACCACGACGTACGCGTTCAACGCAGATAATCAGCAGGTCCTCGTTACCGACCCGATGGGCAACTCCACTCTGACGTGTTACGACGGAAGCGGCAACCTGATCGAGACGGTACCCGCCGTGGGCGTCGCGGCGAATTCGCTCACCGTAGCGAGTTGTGCGAGCGCACCGGCACGCTTGGCATCCGACGCGACGACGTTCGCCTACAACACTGCGGGCCAAAAGATTTCGATGACGACGCCCGCTCCGGCAGGCCTTTCGGGGACCGAGACCACGACCTACGCCTACGACGGCAACGGCAACCTCGTGACCGTAAGTGCTCCTGCGACGAGTAATACCGTGGGGGCCCCAAACAACGTCACTGAGTACACCTACAACAATCTCAACCAGCTGACGTCGACCACTACGGGCTACGGCACAACGTCGGCGTCGACGACCAGTACGTGCTACGACCCCAACGGAGACGTGACGGCGACCGTACCCGGCGACGGGAACGTCTCGGGTGTCACGGCGTGCGCGACCACGTCGCCCTACCAGACCGCGTCGCCCTTTCAGACGGGGTATGCGTTCGACTCTCTGGGCGAGATGGTGAGTCAAAGCGCTCCGGCGACGACGGCCGCCCCGAGTGGTCAGGTGACGACCTACACTTACGACCCCTCGGGTAATCAGCTGACGTCGACAAATCCCGACGGAGTCACGACCACGAAGACCTACACGCCCCTCGGCCAGGTCCAGACCGTGAGCTATTCGAACCGAACGAATCCCGTGGGCTACTCCTACGACGCCAACGGCAATATGACCACGATGACCGACGCCAGCGGCATCACCACCAATGTCTATGACCCCTTCAATGAACTGACGAGCACCACCAACGGATCGGGCCAGACGGTGTCCTACGGCTATGGTCTCGACGGCCTCAATACCGCGATTAGCTACCCGCTGGGTTCGGCGGGCTCGTGGGCGAGCACCTACACCGTCAACATGGGCTACAACCACGACGACCAGCTCCAGTCGGTCACCGACTTCAATGGCCACACCTCGACGCTCACCTATACCGCCGACGGACTGCTCTCGAGTCTCAGTCTGGGGGCGAGTGGCGACACCGTGAACACAACCTACGCCGCGAGCGACAACGTGGCCGCGGTCTCACTGACGTCGGGTTCCTCGACATTGGCCTCCTTCACCTACACGGACAGTCCCTCGGGGGCTGTCGCCAGTGAGAGCGACACTCCGTCGACCTCTTTCCCTTCGGCGAGCTACGTCTACAGCGCCCAGGGTCGCGTGACCGCTTACACGCCGACACCGGGGAGTTCGTCGAACTACACCCAGGACGCTTCGGGGAATCTGACGACGCTTCCGACCGGCGCGAGCGCCACGTATGACAACGGCTCGGAGTTAACCTCGTCCACCCTCGCGGGCACGACGACGAACTACACCTATGACGCGGCGGGGAATCGACTAGGTTCGAGCATTTCGGGCACGGCATCGACGACGGCTCTCTTCAACGGAGCCAATCAGCTCACGTACTATCACGACACCAATGCGGGAGTTCCGCAGTACATGACGATGTCCTACAACGGACAAGGTCTACGGACCGCTTCGTCCACCACTACCTCCTCGGGCACGACGTACCAGAGTTATGTGTGGAACACCATTTCGTCGGTGCCACAACTTCTCATGGACGCCACGAACGCCTTCCTCTACGCGGGAAGTTACTCACCCTTCGCTCAGGTGAACCTGGCAAGCGGTTCCATCACCTATCTCCTACACGACCAACTGGGCAGTGTTCGAGCGACCGTGAACAGCACGGGAGTAGTTACCGGGACAGTGTCGTATGACGCGTGGGGCCAACCGACATCTACGTCCTTGTCGTCACCCTTCGGTTTCGCCGGCTCGTACGAAGACGTGACCGGACTGGATTACCTGATTGGGAGATTTTACAACTACTCTCTTGGACAATTCCTGAACGTAGATCCAGCAATAATCTCAACTGGACAAGCGTATATTTATTGCGGAAGTGATCCCGTCGATAACGTAGATCCGCTCGGACGATATTTCTACAACTACTACTGGGACATTGGTCGTGAGTCTGCCCTCGGAAGCCCACTAGCAGTATTTACATTTTTCAAATATCATCCTCAAGAAATTTTTCCGTTTCCGATTTCTTGTTCGGCACTCACGATTGGATCGAAATGCCTTCTTGTTCCAGAGGCTTTTAATAGGGACTGGCTCACTGTTACCTCCCAGAATGATGTCTATGGTATGTGGTCCTTAACATTCACGGTGAATAGTTGGACCGCGCTCGGAAATGTAATCGATCCGGCAGGCTCGACGATTACGTTCTCGATTGGAGCAGTTCCAGAGGCACTTCTTTCGGGTGGTCCAATTAGTTGGGCTCCTTCAAGGACGGATATTGTTCTTGAACAAAGAGCACAAGCTGGGTCAACACTATTCAACTGGGTTGGTCCGCTTTTAGCTGTCCTCGCATGGAACCATCAAGCATCTAATCTCTCACGCCTGCTGGGAGGATGGACTCCTGAACTAATAACTGGCCCTGGATGGTCTACAAATGTTTAAGTTCTCAACTAGAGAAAGAAGTTGGCTTAGCCACTGCTCGATCATAGATACTGGCCGGCTTCAAGAGGCCGCTGACTGTACTGACCTGATGGCGGTGGAGGTCTTATAGAGTGACTCCTGGGTTGCAATCAAGAAGAACGGTCAACAGGTTGTTAATCGTCGTTCTCGCCGTGCTCGCCCTGTCGGTGTATCGAGAATGGAGTGCGAAGAACAAGCGCCTCGTCCACTTTCCCCTCAGCCTGGTCTATACAGTTGCGCCAGATTTTTCGGCTAACCCGACCGACTGGACAGTGATGAATCTCACAACACATCAACCGGTCCTCAGATTTACGGGACACCGGGTGAAGTACGTGGCGGCCAACAGGTCATCTCCAGGTCCGTGGAGTGTCTCGATCAACGTTAGGGGTTCGACTTTTTGGAGCGCAGTGTCACGGGGTTCGAACGGGTCGTGTTACGCCGTGGCGTGGTTAGTTCGCTCAGGTTTCACGGGCATTCAGTATCAAGATTTCGGAAAAGTCCGACGTTGCGAGGCCTCTCTTGCGGGGCCCGCTATCTCCTATCTCTCACTGGAACCGCGATGAACGAGAAAACACTCCGCCAGAGATGGTCGCCCTACCTGGTTACCACGAGCGCTATCTTTTGTCTCTTTTCATCCACCCTGTTTGGCGTGTCTCTCACTTGGGATAGCTATACGGGAGGTCACTCGCCGCCCGTCGGAGTGTCGCCCATCACGGTGATGTACGCGCTACTCACTTTCACCCCGTCGCTGGTTCTGGTGATTTCGGCACGATGTCCCTCTACTCGACGAGGGGGTTTAGGTCACACGTTGGTGCGATTGAGTCGGTACGTCATTTTGGCTTCACTTCCGATGATGCTGCTCTTCTTTTTCGTCATAGCGGTGTCGTCAATGAACTTCATCTAAGGAGAATCTGATTCGGCCTGGGAATTGTGGAGGCTCTGACCTGCACTGGGTTTTGTTACCTTTTCCTTTGTTGAATTTGGGCCCAAGTGGGAGGCTGAATTCATGCCAACGTCATACCCCGCGGTGTTTCGTCTTCGAGCGATCGCCCTCGTGAGATCAGGGTGGTCAGTTACTAAGACCGCCCACGATCTTGACGTAACGACGACCACCATCTACAACTGGGTGAAACAAGATCGCATCGAACGCGGCGAGAGTCCCGGTGTGTCGACCAAGGAGTCAAGGGAGCTCACGAGAGCCCGTCGACGTATTCGCGAACCCGAGGCCGAGGTTGAGATTCTTCGCCGCGCACACGATCTGCTGGACAAGGACATGCTTCGCCCAAAAGGGCCTACCCGGTGATCGACACACTTGTCGACACCGGGTTCACCGTGAAGAAGTGCTGCGAGGTGGTGGGGATCTCGAGCGCGGGCTACTACCTCGCCAAGAACCGTCCCATGTCGCCCACGATGATCCGTCGTGAGTGGCTCACCGGGTTGATTCGTGAGGTGCACGCGGACAGCCGCGGCACGTATGGATCCCGTCGCGTCCACGCCGAGTTGACCAAGGGCCGGGGAATTCACGTCAGCCGCGGGCTCGTGACGATTCTGATGCACGACGCCCAGATTGTTGGCATTCCAGGTCCCCGCAAGGTGAGGCGCATCAAGGGCAACCCAACCTCGGACGATCTGGTGCAACGCAAGTTCGAGCGATCGTCCCTCGACGAACTCTGGGTCTCGGACATAACCGAACACCCGACGCGAGAAGGCAAGGTCTTCTGCTGTTGCGTGCTCGACACGTGTAGTCGACGAATTGTGGGCTGGTCCATTGACTCAGTTCAAGACACATCGCTCGTTGTCAACGCGCTCGACATGGCCATCAAGCAACGGCACGTGAAGAGGGGTTCCATTGTCCATGCGGATCACGGGGTCCAATTCACATCCTGGACCTTCACCGAAAGAATTCGTTCAGCAGGGCTGATGCCGTCTTTTGGATCAGTCGGCGACGCGTTCGATAATGCGATGATGGAATCGTTCTGGTCGAGCATGCAGAACGAGCTCCTCAATCGCAAAAAGTGGAAAACCCGGCTCGAGTTGACTAACGCCATGTTCGATTACATCGAGATCTTCTACAATCGACAGCGACGCCACTCGTCCATTGACTATGTCTCACCAGTCGAGTTCGAGCTGTCGTTCAAGGAAGAAAAGACCGCCTGATTTCAAGAATGAATTGGGTAACAAAACCCAGTGCAGGTCAGGTGCGGGAAATCGAGAGGACGTCGCGGTACGCTTTCACGCGGAACTCGGCGTCGACGGGGAAGCCGATCACCGAGTAGGCGACTGTGGAAGTAGCGCGACCTCGCCCGGAAAATCTTGCTCATGGAGAAGATCTTCGAATGTCCTTTCCATCTCGCGAGTCCATCGACGAGCATTCATCAGAAATTTCGGGTCTTTGTAAATATCCCGGAAGTCTCGGCACGCGCAAGGCGTCCTCGTTCGTCCCAGAAGAGGACAGAAGAAAGTGGTGTTCGTTACCTTGAGACTGTGGGTGGTCTTCGTGACCCACCTCCCTGAATTCACCAATCCGACGGCTCGCCGACGAAACCCCACGGGATTGGATAATCGCGCAATTCGAGAATTCCACTGGGCCACCTTTGACAATTGAAAAGGCCACCCAAACTTCGTGCAGGGAAATGGGACTTGACGCGCGATGACCTCGACGCTCTTATGCGGGCTGAACTGAAATGTGGTCCGGGCGGATGCGCACCGTCACGCGAACTTCGCCCTCGCGACGATAGGGGTAGGTGTCGACGCCGAGGTACTTCTTCGCGAGACGGTCAATAACCTCGTCAGCCCCTTCGGTGGTGAAGGTCACAACCGTGCCGCGCACCGCGACGCAGTCGTAGGGGTTGTCGGGATCGGTGAGAGAGACGGCGACGCGGGGGTCGTTCGCGAGGTTACGGGCCTTGATGCGACCGAGGGCGGTGTTGATGACAATCTCGTCGCCGTCGAGTTCCACCCACACCGGGGTGACGTGGGGATTTCCCGACTCGTCGAGGCTGGCCACGTGGGCCAGGGTGTTCTTCGCGAAAATGGCACGCGAGGCGTCGGAGAAGGTGGCGGTCATGGGTCCTCCCGAGAGTGGTGTCGGAGTGTCCCCCCGGCGGGGGAACTAAGTTTCACAGTAATGAATATCGGAGCACACGTTCGCGGAGGGGGGACACTTATTCCGTCCCTGAAGGCCGGCGAGGAGATTGGGGCGACGAGTATTCAGATTTTTACCCAGAGTCCGCGCACCTGGAAACCCTCGGTGTACGCCCCCGAGGTGCTCGATGCGTTCTACGAAGCCCAAGTGGCCCACCCGAGTGTTCGCCACACCTTCTGTCACGCGACGTACCTGATCAACCTCGGTACTCCTAATCCGGAACTGCTGGAAAAGTCTCAGGCGACTCTCACCCACAACCTGTCGGTGGGTCGTCGCATGGGGGCCGCCGGGGTCGTTGTTCACACCGGTTCCCACATGGGTACCGGTTTTGAAGTGGCTCTGCCCCAGATTGCGACCGCCTACCTTCGGGCTCTCGACGAGGCCGATCCGGCTCCCGCGGGAGTCCCGGAGTGCCCTCTCCTCATAGAGAACACCGCGGGTGCGGGTGGCACGGTGGGGCGAAGCTTCGAGGAAATCGGTGCCATCATCGACGCCTGCGGGCGAGACGAACGCTTGAAGGTGTGCGTCGACACGCAGCACCTGTGGGCGAGTGGTTTCGACTTCTCGACCCCCGAGGGTGCCGACGCGCTCGTTCAGTCGATCGACTCCTCGGTGGGTCTCGAGCGCCTGACCTGCTTTCACCTGAACGACTCGCTCGTTGATCGGGGTTCCAATAAGGATCGCCACGCCAACATCGACGAGGGCACCATTGGTCTCGAGGGACTGGCGGCCCTCATGGGCCATCCGGCGATGCGCGACCTGCCCATGATTCTCGAAGTACCGGGGGAGAAAGACGGGCCGCGAGCGAGTGACGTCGCCGACGCCGAGCGGGCCTGGCGACGGGGAGTCGAGATCTACGCCGCCCGCGCCACGAAGAACTGAGATCACCACGTAGGCAAGGAGGCCTCATGGAGTACCGTACCGAATCCGACACGATGGGCACTATCGACGTCCCGGCCGCTCACTACTGGGGCGCCCAGACGCAGCGGAGTCTGCACCACTTCGCCATCAGTGATGAGACAATGCCCCCCGCTCTCATCAAGGCCTTCGGTGTGTTGAAGTTGGCGTCAGCCCGGGTCAATCGCGACCTCGGCAAGCTCTCCGACGAGAAGGCCGCCCTGATCGAGGCGGCGGCGCGCGACGTCATCGACGGCACTCTGGCGGACGAGTTTCCCTTGCGCATTTGGCAGACCGGCTCGGGGACCCAAACCAACATGAACGTGAACGAGGTCATCTCCAATCGAGCGATTGAACTGGCCGGCGGCGAGCGCGGATCAAAGACCCCCGTCCACCCGAACGACGACGTGAACATGTCCCAGTCCTCGAACGACACCTTCCCGACGGCGATGCACATCGCCGCGGTCTCGGAGGTGACCGAGCGACTGATTCCCGCCGTGGCGCGACTGCGCGACGCCCTGAAGGAGAAGTCGGAGGCGTACGTCGACGTCGTGAAGATTGGTCGGACCCACCTGATGGACGCCGTTCCGCTCACCCTCGGTCAGGAGTTCTCGGGCTACGTGGCCCAACTCGACGCCGACCTCGTTCGCCTCGAGCAGGTGCTCGGCGGGCTCTACGAACTAGCCGCCGGTGGCACGGCCGTCGGTACGGGTCTCAACACCCACCCCGAGTTCGGCGAGCGAGTCGCCGCGGCCATCACAGAGATCACGGGCCTATCCTTCGTGACCGCTCCGAATAAGTTCGCCGCTCTCGCCGCCCACGACGCTCTCGTCTACGCCCACGGTGCGCTGAAGACCCTGGCGGCGAGCCTCGCGAAGATCGCCGACGACCTGCGCTGGCTCGGTTCCGGTCCCCGTTCGGGACTGGCCGAACTTCGCCTACCCGAAAACGAACCGGGGTCGTCCATCATGCCCGGCAAGGTGAACCCGACTCAGTCGGAGGCGATGATTATGGTCTCCATTCAGGTCTACGGCAACGACGCGGCTCTCGCCATCGCGGGCAGTCGGGGCAATCTCGAACTGAACGTGTGTAAGCCGGTCATGATTCACAACTTCTGCAACTCGGTGGACTTACTGAGTGACGCGTGCGACCGGTTCCGGGAGTTCTGCGTCGAGGGTCTCGAGCCGGACTACGAACAGATTCAAAACCACCTCAACAACTCGTTGATGCTGGTGACGGCGCTTAACCCCCTCATCGGTTACGACAAGGCCGCCCAGGTCGCGAAGAAGGCGCACAAGGAGCGCACCACCCTGAAGGAGGCGGCGCTCGCCCTCGGCTTCTTGGGCGAAGCACAGTTCGACGAGGCGATTCAGCCGGCGAAGATGACCCACCCGTGAGGGCGGGATAGTTAGGAGAAGGTGGCCGGCGTGAGTGACGTAGCTCGACATCGGGCCACTCCTCCTCGCCACCGCGGCGCCGACCTCGGCCCCCTCTGGGCCGAAGCATTGGACCTCGTGGTTGTGGCGCTGGTCCTGCGTCTGGCGCTCGCTCCCTGGACCGCGCTCGCCACCGACGTACAGACGTGGTGGAACGTGGCCTTTCACGCCATTCAGCGAGTGCCGCTCTACGGTCTCGGACTGCCCGGTTACTCCTACCCGCCGCTCTACGGCTACTGGGCGATGGCCGTGGGTCTCGTGGCGCACGGCCTCGGCTTTAACGTCCCCGGGGGCGCCCACGCCTTTCCCGCTTCGTCACTCTTCGGCACGCTCTTTGGTCCCGTGGTCACGACTCCGGTCGCGACCTTCCTGCTGAAGTTACCGATGATCGGGGCCGACCTCGCAACGGGAGCGGGCCTCTGGGCCCTCGCCCGTCACCACCACGTGCCCCGGACTCGTGCGCGGTGGATGCTCTCGGCCTGGCTCTTTTCTCCCCTCGTTCTCGCCGCCGGCACGGTGCAGGGTCAGACGGACTCGCTCGTGGCCCTCGCCATCGTGACCGTCTTCGTCGCGGTCGACCGGGAGCAGTGGGCCCTCGCTGGTGTAGCGGTCGTGGGCGGTCTCGCGGTCAAGGTGGTCCCGGCGGCCCTTGGGGTACTCCTCGTGGGACTCGTTCTCGGACGCTTAGCGGGGCCCTCACGCTGGCGAGCCCTCCTTCAGTTGCTCGCCGGAGCTCTCGGGGCGTCCGTCGTGATCTTCGCGCCGGTCTGGAACCAACCACCGTTTCTCGGCACCATCACTCGTTCGGGCGGTCTGCCCGCGGGCCTCGGGGGACTCAACCTCTACGGACTGGTGGCGTTACCCTTCACCCACGGCGTTCAACTCACGCTCCTCTCCCACCTCTCTCGGGTGGGGGACTTCACCTCCCTCGCCCTCCTCGCCGTGACCCTCGTTGGTGCCTGGCACTGCTATCGCTCCTCGACGACCGGGCAGCTCGCGCGCTCCACGGCCTGGGTGATGGCGACGGCTCTTCTCACGAACGCGGTAGCGAACCCGCAGTACTTCGTCTGGCTGCTCGTGCCCCTCATCGCCCTCTACGGCATGGTCGATCCCACCCCGGCACGACGGCGCACTCTCGTCGCCATCAACGTGGCCGCTCTTAGTTACCTCTACGCCCTCTTCGGCGCCCTGTTCTTCCTCGCCCCCCTCTCGGTCGTCACGGGCTGGCCCGGGGTCGGCGCGGTGCACGCCGAACGAAGCTTCCTCGCGCGGGACGTTCCCGGACTCGGCTCGACGAGCGTGGGGGTCCTCCTCGCCTGGATCTCGACGGTCGTCATGGTGCTCGCTATTGGACGGGCCCTCTACCTCCTCCCTTCGGTCGCCGAGTCTCCGCGCACCTCGCGCAGTCCGGCCCGGGTGTGGTGGTTACCTCTCGTGGCGGTCGCCCTCGTCGAAGTGGTGGCGACGGGGGGAGAGGCGCTTCTCGCCCTCCCGCAGGTCAGCGCATCACTTGGCCCGGTGCAGGGCGGCACGGTCGTCGCTCGAGTCAGCGTGAGCGCGGTGAAGGGCGTCACGGTCTCGGTGGTGCGCGTCGATCCCACCCGTGACGCCACGCGAATTCTCTACCTCGAAGATCCCCGGTACCCGATCGTGAACGGGGCCTACTCCGACGTCGTCAGCATCGCCCAGCAGATGAAGGCCCTCCTGCACAGTCAGGCGCCCACTATCACGTTGCGCGTGGTGAACGCCGACGATCTCGCTCGGTACCTGCGCGCCCCGGACCACACCGCGTCGACGGTGATCGTGAATCTTCAAGGGGAACTTCCCGCCCCCGTGTGGTCCGCCGGAAACACCGCCCCACTCGTGAACTGGGTGAAGGGCGGGGGGCGCTACGTCGCCGGGGGTGGCGCCCCGGGCCTCTTCTCGGCGAGGAGTTCCGACGTGGGTCAGTTCATCTCCGCGACGTCGGGCCTGTGGACCTACGTTCACGCGATGAAGCCCAACCCCCTCGTGCCAAAGGGCATCTTTGGGTACCCCTCCCTCTCCGGACAAGAGGCCCTCACGCCCTCGGTGTGGGGGAGTGCGCTCCTCGTCCGGGAACGCCAAACGGTGACGCCCATTACCAGCACCCGCCTCCTTCATCGACGGGGCGAAATCCTGGGATTTACGTCGACTTTGAGGGCGTCTCTCGGAGTTTTGCCCGTTGTTCGGGGGGCGGTCGTGGTTCTCGGGGCCGATACCTGGCCCCCCGAAGTACCCGTCGACGCGTCGGATCTCGCCCACCTCTTCGCCCTGCACTTCTTCGCCTCGATCGGTGAACCCCGGGTCGTGACGATGTCGACGAAGTCGGCCAGTCTTCACCTCACGGGGGTGTCCTCCGGCCAGTGGGTTCAGGTGGGGGCCCTCAGCGCCGGACGCCCCACGTGGGCGTGGACCCGGTGGTACCGGGTGTCCGGTGTTACCACCGGGTGACGATGTGTCTAAATCCCCCAAAACCACCCCCGAATCAGGAGTAAAATCTCGCCATGTCGTCTGACGCGCTCCGGACATCGCCGTCGGCGCGTTCGGGGCGTCGCGTCTCTCGCGACAATCTTCGGGGACTCGAGCAGGGCTTCATTCTCCTACTGGCGGGTGGTCTCGCCGCGGCGGTCAACGCTCTCTTCTCCCTGATCTTCCTCCACGTCTCGGGGGTAGTGAACTACTCCTCGGCGGCTCCACTCCTGACGGTGGGATCGGTCGCGGCAACGGCCTCGGTGGGACTGGAGTACGTCCTCACGGTGAGGATCGTCGCGTCTCGTTCGTTGAGATCAGCCCGACGATCCGTTCAGCGGATTGCCGTGTGGTCGACGCCCTTCTTCCTGCTCACACCTCTCGTGATGTGGGGACTTCACTACCACTCCGTCCTCGACGTGGTGTTGGCGATCGCTCTCGCCATTGCGTCCTTCGCCCAGGCCGTACCGAACGCGATGCTCCTCGCCTACGGGCGCCTCTGGTCCCTCGGACTGGTGGCGGCGGCCGAAGCGGTAGTGCGCATTCTCGCGTTTTTGCCCTGGGCCCATCGCCATCCGGTGACGGCGGCTCTCGTCATCTCCCTGCTCGTCACGGTGCTCGGCGCTCTCGTCATGGTTGAGATTGCCCGCCGCCGTGGTTCGGTACGCCCGGCGAGTGAGGCTCCCGCGCCGAGTGGTGACACGTCCCAGACGCTCGCGAAGACCCTGATTGGTCCCCTGCTCTTCGCCCCCTTCGCCGTACCGGTGTGGCTCGCGAAGGCCTACCTCGACCCGAGTGGCGTCGCTCGCCTCTCGGTAGCGGCCTTTCTCGCGTCCGGGGTCGTTCTCGTACTCGGACCCCTGACCTCGTCGGCCATTCCCCACGTCGTCGACCCCTCGGCCCGTAAGTACCTGCGCCACGCCCGCTGGATGGTCGTAGGCCTGGGATCTCTGGCGGCGATTCTCGTCGCCGTACTCGGTCCGATTACGGTCAATCTCTACTTCTCCCGGGGTGTGCACAACCTCGGGTGGCTCATGATTCCTCTCGCCGTGTCGGCGATGGGTTGGGCCCTCGCCGGCTTCACGACGTGGATCGGTATGGCGATGGGTCGGCCCGCTCCGCTCTACGTCATCGCCCTGAGCCTCGCGCTCCTGACCCAGATTCTGGTCGCGGTAGTGTGGCATACCGTGTTGGGATTGGCGTGCGGGCCGGTGGCTTCGCTGGGGGCGACTGCGGTGGTACTTCTGCTCGGCCCACGTCTATCGCGTCGGGCGAGCGGAGCGCGTCGGTGACGCTCGAGGAGGCGACGCACTCCCTCACGACCCTCGTTCCGGTCAGCGTGGGGGTGATGGCCCACAATGAGGAGACTCACGTCGAGTCCGCCCTGCGAGCGATTCTCGAGCAGAACCAACGGGTCGTGCGAGTTGACGAGGTCATCGTGGTGGTCTCGGAGTCGACCGACGCGACGGAAGAGATCTGCGCCAAAATTGCCGAGTCGGACCTCCGAGTGAAGGTCGTCGTCGAGCCCACCCGTCGGGGAAAGATCTTTAGCGTCATCAACTTCCTCTCCCTGGCCAGTCACGACTACTGCGTGGTGGTCTCGGCCGACGTCTTCGCCGCTCCCGACTGCGTGGACCGCCTCGGGGCCGCTCTGCTCTCCGATCCCCGCGTCGGTATGGCGGGCCCCCAGGTTCGCCCCCGCGAGAGTGCCGGGCGAACGACCGTGGCGGCCCGTCTCGCCCGGATTCTCTGGGAGATTCACCACGAACTGGCCCTGCGCACCCCGAAACTGGGCGAACTCGTCATGGTGCGAAAGCAGTACTTGGGTGACGTGCCGAGTGTGGCCGGCTGCGACGAAGTCATGCTCGAGGCCGCGGTCGTCGACCACGGGGGACGACTCGCCTACGTCCCCGACGCCGTCGTCGAAAACGAGAGTCCCCGTTCGCTACGCGACCTGTTTAACGTGCGTCGACGTATTCACGTGCAGCACCTGGTGACCAAACGCGAGCTCGGCTACGACGCCTCCTCGCTGAGCGTCTCGCACAGTGTGCAGTCCTTCTTCCACGAGGTGGTCCACCACCCCCGTCGCGCTCCCGGGGCCTGCGCCCTGGTACTCCTCGAGGGTACGGCGCGCGCTCGCGCTCGTCTCCAGTATTGGGCCGGCGACTCCCAGGTCACCTGGAAGCCGAGCGGGTCGTCTCGCTCCGCCTCGTAGCGTTCATGGTTCCGTCGGACGACGTCTTCGGACTGGGTGAAGAGATCCCCTCTTTTCTCGACGCCGAGGCGGCGTCCTTCGTCGCCCCGGATCCTCCCACCGCGTCCGGGGCCTCCGCGGATGACGACTTCACGTTGAACGTGGAGTCCTGGGAGGAGATTCTCGCCAGCCTCGGGGTGAACGTGTCCCCGGAACCGGTTCTCGTCAGTGAGGGTTCGATCCCACCACTGAGTTCAGTCGGACCCGTGGAGTTACTCCACGAGAGCGACCACGAGGTGGAGGGCCCTCGCTCGGCCGAGGTGTTGGCGGCCCTCGCCAACGACATCGTGGTTCCCCCCGCGCCCGTCCCCGCGCCCGCCGCCACGCCCGCCGCCCCGTCCTCCCCACCCAGTCCGGTCGGTGTACGGGCCTTCGCCCGGTCCCTCGGACCGCTCCTCCTCGTGGGCCTGATTCTCCGGGTGGT
>JAGXAY010000046.1 GCA_018971385.1 Acidobacteriota bacterium
GGTCACGCAACGACGCCGGCAAGGACCCGCACTTCGGGTACTGCCTCACGGCGGCGGTCTCGACTCGCGAAGAGGACGGACCCCTGGTGCCGCGCGCCGGGGTCGCGGCGCGCTTTCGTCCCACGACGGTCCAGGACAAGGCCATGGGGCTCGCCTGCGTGGGCGAGGTCGCTCAGCGCCTCGGTCGCCTCGGCGACGTGCTCGTCGACCGCGGCTACACGGCCTCGCATGACGGTCAGGACTTCCTGCTGCCCATTCGAGCCCTGGGCGGAGAGCCGATCTTCGGACTGACGCAGTCGCAACTCGGGCCCGCGGGGACGGTGCGCGGGGCGGTCATCATCGAAGGCCGGCCCTACTCCCCGTCGATCCCGCAGAACCTGCTCCACATCGTGCCGCCCGTGGGCGGTGAGGACGGGGTGTACAAGCCGGACCCCGCGAAGCTGCGCGACTACCAGGAGGCGATCGCCCGACGCTCGGCGTACGCGCTGGTTCCCCACGGGGCACCGCGCGCGAACCTGGCCCGGGTGTTCCAATGCCCGGGCGCGGCCGGCAAGCTCGACTGCCCTCTGCAGCCGGCACGCAAGGGACTGCGTCCCGGGTCGCTGCTCGTGATGACGGCGCCCCGGAATCCGGGAGAGGACAGCGTCTGCGTGAAGGCCTACCCGACCTTCAACGCGGAGGAACTACCGCTCCTGCAGCGCCACATCTACGGCTCGCGCGAGTGGTACAAGTCGTACTCGCGCCGATCGACGTCGGTCGAGCCGTTCTTCGGGAACCTCAAGGACGAGGCCGGTGGCGGGGTCGTGCGAGGACGAATCCGGGTCATGGGCATCGTGAAGACGGGCTTGCTCGTGGCCTTCGCCGTGGCGAGTACCAACCGGCGCTTGGCGCGGGCCTTCGATCGCGCAGTGACGCGCGAGAAGACTTCGCCTCGCCGGCGGCCCGGTCGGCCGCCACAGCAGCGCACGCTGACGTATCGCCGACTGGTCGAGGACGTCGTGGCGTCGCGCGCGCAGCGCGTCGTGCTGCAAACCTGATCCGCACCTGACCCCCGCAGTGGATTGTCCCGGCCCCCGCACGCCCGTGCGGGGGCCTCGTCGTTGGACCCGCGCGCGGTGAGCGCGGAGAACGGGCGCAGCGAAGGTGCGATGGTGAGTCAGAGCGTCAGGGAGACGGATTCAAGTCTCCAACGGCGACTTTCGTGAACTGGGAAGCCGACTTTCGTGACTTCCCCTTGGTGGGGCTAGTAAGAATCGAACTTACGACCTCGTCATTATCAGTGACGCGCTCTAACCGACTGAGCTATAGCCCCGGGACCGTCTAATCTACACCACCTCGCGACGGGGTCTCGGGGCTCGTGGTGGCTGGGGCAGACTGGACGGGTGATCGACTCCCGCTTCGTGTTTCTGGCGATCGCCCTTTCTCTCTGGGGTTCGTGGAGCTATCTCCGCGATACCGTTCGGGGAACAACGGTTCCTCACCGGGTGACGTGGGGTCTCTGGGGGTTAGAGGGCCTTCTCGCCTTCGCGGTGGAGGTGGAACAGGGAGTGGGTCTTTCTTCCGTGATGACCCTGGCCCTCGGTCTCGTTCCGTGCTTCGTATTCGCCGCCTCCTTCCTCAACCCCTCCGCTCGTTGGCGTATCGACAGAGTTGACGTCGTCTGCGGGACGTTGTCTCTGGTCGGCATCGTGGTGTGGGCGAGTGTGCACGAGGCGACCCTCGCTCTCATCTCCTTCACTGCGGCGGACGCCATCGCCGGACTACCCACCTTTCGAAAGGGCTGGAAGGACCCCTCCAGTGAGACGCCGCGGGCCTTTGCCCTCGGAGCCATCAACACACTGCTCACCGTGCTGACGTTGAGGCAGATCACGACAGCGGGGGCCCTATTCCCCGGAATGATTTGCGTCTCTGACACGATATTGACAGCAGTTCTCGTTTTTCGTATTGGACCGCGCTGGCGCGGAGAGCTGAGGGGGGCGTCGTGAGTGAGGCCAAAGTGACGACGGTGGCCGAGCGACGCCTGGACGGGCGAGGGGGTCGATTCCTCACCTCGAGAAAGGCCATCGGTCAACTGGCTCCTCGACCAGAGGGTTTCGACCTCGCCGAGATTCTTCACCGAGATGATGTCCGCCGGGTTGAGTCACTCCTGCCACTGCGGGCGAAGCGCATGGCCGAGAGTCCCTTCGCCTTCTTTCGGGGTTGCGCCCTCGTCATGGCCGAGGATCTGGCCCGGGGACCGGTGTCACCCTGGATGGTGGCCAGTGCGGGGGACGCCCACCTGGCGAATTTCGGGGCCTACGCCTCTCCGGAGCGGCGTATCGTCTTTGACCTCAACGACTTCGACGAAGGGGCGAGGGCGCCCTTCGAGTGGGACGTGAAGCGTCTCGCTACTTCCGTCGTGATCGCTGGAGCGGAGCGTGGGGTGGTCGACGAGAGCGACCAGCGCCACTTGGCTGAGTTGGTGGCTCGGGAGTACCGTCGAGCGATTCGCCGCTTCGCCGAAGAGACGCGTCTCGAGGTCTGGGGGGCGACGCTCGACGTGGCCTCGGTGATGAACGAACTCCGAGGCGAGTTCTCCGACGCGCTACGTCGGCGCATCACGGACGTGCTCGACCATTTGCAAACGCTCAGCGATAACGAACTCACCCGGCGCCACGTGGTGGACGGCGATCCGCCGAGCATCGTGGAGGAACCGCCCCACTTCGCCCACGAGTCCGAACCGGACTCCACGGGATTCGGAGCGGAGGACGCCCAGCGCGTTGTCGAACATTATGGTGAGTCACTCTCGAGTGAGCACGCGGAACTGCTCTCCCAGTTTCGAGTGGTGGACGCCGCTCGCCACGTGGTGGGCGTAGGGAGTGTCGGGATGGAGTGCTGGGCCGTCCTGCTGTGTGGGCGAGATCACCGGGACACCTTCTTTCTCCAGATCAAGGAAGCGACGGAGTCGGCACTCGACCGAGTATTCGAACGCTCCGGTGAAGATCCTGGAGAGAGGGTTGTCCGCAGTCAGCGGCTCCTTCAGGCGGCCACCGACCCCTTTCTTGGTCACGCGCGCCTACGTGTCGGGGACCGGGAGCGCAGCTTCTACGTCCGCCGTCTCTACGATCACCGAGCGAGCGTGGAGGTGAGTCGACTGACTCCCGCGATGCTCGAAGCCTACGGACGGGTGTGCGCGTGGGTGCTCGCGCGGGCCCACGCCCGGGGTGGACAATCCGCCGAGATCGCCGGTTACCTCGGCGGGAGCCCCCGGTTCGACGAGGCGATTGGCGCCTTCGCGCTGGAGTACCGGCGTCGCAATCAGGAGGACTTCGAGGCGTTCGTGGCGATGACGGAGAAGAGTCCCACTACCGTGGCGGGGTGAGCGGGCTTCCCTGGCGTCTGCACCCCGTCGTCCTCCTCGTCGTGGTGGGCCTCGGCGTGACGCAGGTCGTGACCGCGACCTCTCACCGGCAACGGCGCGACGCTCTCGGCGCGGCGGTACTTCTTCTCGTGGGGACGACCTGGCCGCTCGGCGACCTCGCCGGAACGGTCTCGCTCACGGCGGCCACCGTCCAGCGTCTCCTCATCATGATTGCCTGGGCCCCACTCTGGCTACGAAGCCTTCCTCCCGGTCTCGTGGCGCGCTGGACTCGTCCTCGACTTATCGACGCCATAGCCCGACGCGTTGCCCACCCGGTGGTGGCCGTCCTCGTGGTCACGGTCGTCGGCACGGTGTCGCTGATGCCTCTGGTCGTGGACGTGGCCGCCCGGTCCCCCATTGTGCGGGCCCTCGTCGTCGCCGTCACCGCCGTTCTCGGGATTCTCCTCTGGACACCGGTCGTGGGCATCGTGCCGGGTGCCCGCAAGCTCTCCGCGTTGGCTCGCGCGGCGTACCTCTTCGTGTCCTCCCTCGTGGTGACCTCCCTCTCGGTCGTGTGGATCTTCGCGCGCCACCCCCTCTACTCCGGCCTTCATCATCAGACTCTTCTCGGGATGTCGGCGCTTCTCGACCAACAGGTGGCCGGGTTTGTCGCCAAGCTCGGCGCCTACCTCCCCCTCTGGCTGAGCGCCTTCGTCATCTTTTCCCGGGCCGACCGAGCGGGCGACGCTAACGAGACTCCCCTCACTTGGCATGACGTGGAGCGCCACTTCGAGCGAACGAGAGACGAGCACCCCCGAGAGTCATCTCTTCCCGAGGGGTAGAGTGAGAGGTCCGCAAGGGGACGTAGCTCAGTTGGTAGAGCGCGGGCTTTGCAAGCCTGAGGTCGTGGGTTCGATCCCCATCGTCTCCACCGCAAGGGGGGTCTCTGAGCCCGAGAGTTGCAGGGCGAGGCGAGCCCGTTAGTGTCCGAGCTCGGCGTTCTCGGGAAGCAGACCGCGAACTCCGTGCATCATGAGACGAAGTCCGTCCTCGAGCCAACGATCAATGTCGTCACACTCGAAGAGGTGGGCCGAGAGTCGCGCGGTCACCACGAAGCGGGTGGCGTCGACGGCCGGGGGAGCGTCGGCGTTCATTTTGGCCTGGAAGTTGGGAATCGAGGTGACGAGGGCCACTGCGTCGTGAAGGAGAATTCCCCCGACGTTGGCGGCGGTGCGGTCGTCGAGTCCCGCCTCGACGAGGAGGTTCAGAACGCGCTCGGCGAGGACGAGCCCCGAGTCGGTCGAGAGAACGGCGCCGAGGGCGAGCGGGGCGATGGCGACGTGACGGCGCAGCACCTGGAGGACTGCCTCGAGGACGCGGGCGAGATCGTCGAGGCGGTCGTCGACGGGAGCAGGGTAGGAGACGGAACTAAAGAGGTGTTCGCCGAGGGCGTTGAGGAGGGCGTCCTTGTCCCGAAAGTGCCAGTAGAGCGCCATCGGGGTGACCTCGAGATGTTCGGCGAGTCGACGAAGGGTCAGGCGGTCGAGTCCTTCGGCGTCGACGAGGGAGAGGGCGACCTCGACAATCTGGGACCGGGTCAGTCCCGGTCGGGACATTCCCGCCTCATTCGGGGAAGCGGTGCGAGTGGCCACGTCTCCAGTGTAGGGAGTCATGTACGGCGTAGATGAAAAGTGTTGTACACCGTAGAGGAGTCTGCTACCCTGCTATACGTCGTACATCTACAACGTATAGTGAAGGAGAACCTGTGTCCGCTGTCACCCACCCTCACCCGAGTCCCGCGGTGTCGCCGTCGCGGTGGCGAGCCCCGGCGGTCGTGCTGACTCTGCTCGCCGTCGCCCAGTTCATCGACGTCCTCGACGTGACCATCGTGAACGTGGCCCTCCCGCACATCCAGAGTGATCTGCACTTCACCGGGAACAACCTCCAGTGGGTCATCAGCATCTACGTCCTCTTCTACGGCGGGTTTCTCCTCCTCGGGGGGCGCCTCGCCGACCTCTGGGGGCGTCGACGGACCTTTACGGCGGGTCTCGTCCTCTTCGGTGTCTCGAGTCTGGCGGCCGGTTTCACGTCGAACGGGCTGGAACTCGTGGTGGTGCGCGCCGTTCAGGGTCTCGGAGGATCCCTCATGGCTCCGGCCGCCCTCGCCCTTCTCACGGTTACCTTCCCCGCGGGGCGTCAACGCGACGTCGCTCTCGGGATTTGGGGTGGCCTCGCCGGGCTGGGGGGCACCCTCGGTGTCGTCATCGGTGGGGTTCTCGTGGACGCGTTGTCGTGGCGATGGATCTTCTTCGTCAATGTCCCGTTGATCGCCCTCATCGTGGCCCTCACGCCGGTGGTCATTGCCGAGAGTCGGGCCCCGAAGACGGGCGGACGGTTCGATCTCGCCGGACCGGTCCTCGCGACCTCCGGTCTCCTCGCCCTGGTGCTCGGCATCATTCGCTCCGACGCGCTCGGGTGGGGCTCGAGCGAGGTCGTGGGACTACTGCTCGCGGCGTTAGGGCTGCTCTTGGCCTTCGTGGTCGTCGAGTCCCGGAGACGCCACCCGATGTTGCCGCTCTCTCTTTTTCGCTCGCGGGCCCTCTCCCTCGGCAACGTCATGCTGGCCCTTAACGGGGGAACCATTCTCGCGGTGTTCTACCTGAATACGACCTACCTGCAGCTCGTGCGCCACGAGTCGGCCTTCGGCGCCGGTATGTCCTTTCTCCCCATGGGTATCGGCGCCATTATCGGAGCGGTCGTGGCGGGCCAGATCGTGACGAGAGTCGGGACGCGTCCCGTACAGTTGGCCGGAGCGGTCCTCACGGCGCTCGGTCTCGCGTGGTCCCTGCGCGTCGGGGTCACGAGTTCCTACCCTTCGACACTGCTCGTGTCCTTCCTCCTCTTCGGCGTCGGGATCACGTCGCTCGGCGTCCCGACTCAGGTGGGGGCTGTCGCCCACGTGGATCACCACAACGCCGGGGTCTCCTCGGGACTCCTCAATGCCTCCTACCAAATTGGCGGCGCAATCGGACTGGCCACCCTGACGACCCTCACGACGTCACGAGTTGTGCACCTGCTCGGGGCCGGGGAGGCGCCGACCCACGCTCTCGCCGGGGGCTACCACCTCGGTGTGATGCTGGCCCTCGGACTGGCCGTGGCCAATGGCGTGGTGGCTCTTTTCTCGCCCTCGGTGACCCCGACGACCGAGATGATTCGTTCGATGGGGGCCTAGCTCGTAGGAGTACGGTGGGAGAGAGACGGAGGTGGCCGTGGGAGTTGTCGTCGCAGTGCTCGGGGCGGTCGTCCTACTCATCGTGATTATGACCGTCGTCGGACGCGCTCGGGGTTACGACTACGGACGCGAGTCCGTCATGCGCTGTAGTCGAGGTCACCTCTTCACCGAGTTGCTCATCCCCGGTGTCTCGTTTCGAGCCGTGCGCCTCGGCGTCGCTCGCTACGAGCGCTGTCCCGTCGGGCGCCACTGGGCCCTCTGTCGGCCCCAGCGCCGCAGTGACCTCAGCCCCGACGAGATCGCCGAGGCTGAGGCGCACCGGACCTCACGCCTGCCCTAACACCTCGGCGACCGGAGGTGTGACGGGCGGAGAACTGGGTCGCGCGGGTCGTATCACGAGGGCCGCGACGATGAAGGCGAGAAAGGCGGCACCTGCGGCGACCCGCAGGGCGTCGTGGAGGGCGTTCGTGGCCGCGACCGTGGAGGACAGGCCGTGCGCGAGATCGTGCGACCGAGTCGTCGCTTCAATCGTGACGAGGACGGCCAGGCCGAGTGAACCCCCGATCTGCTGGGAGGTGTTGAGCAGCGCCGAGGCGAGCCCCTGCTCGTGCCCGGCGACCGAGGACACCGCGTTGAGGGTGAGGGGAACGACGGAGAGTCCGGCCCCGATTCCGAAGGTGGCGAGGGGACCAAAGACGTGCCAGTAGGAGTCGTGGGGTTGGAGGAGCGACGCCCAGAAGATCCCGAGGCCGACGAGAAGGGGTCCGGCGACCAGGAAGGGCCGGATGCCCACGTGGCGTATGCGCTTCGAGAGGATCACACTCGTAGTCGCCACCATGAAGGGCACCGGGAGGTAGGAGACTCCGGCGCGCAGGGAGCTGTAGTGCATCTGTTCCTGGAGGTACTGGGTGAGAAAGAAGAGCAGCGACAGCATGGCTCCACCGAAGAGCATCATGACGGCGTAGCCCCCACCCCGATTGCGGTGACGCAGAAAGCTCAGACGCACGAGAGGTTGAGTGGTGCGCGTCTCGATGACGGCGAAGGCGATGAGAAGCACGACGGCCGCCACGAGAGAGCCCCACGTTTGGGTCGATCCCCAGCCCACCGAGGGAGCGCGCACGAGGGCGTAGACGACGGCGGCGACGCCGAGAGATCCGCTGAGGGCGCCGGGAACGTCGAGTCGACCACGGTGTCCCCGGGTCGAGGGGAGGACGAGGGGCGTCGCCACGAGAACGACGGCGGCGATGGGGACGTTGACGAAGAACACCCAGCGCCAGGTGGCACTTTCGACCAGCGCTCCGCCCGAGATCAACCCGAGGGCCCCGCCCGCCGCGGTCATGCCGGCGTAGACGGCCATGGCGCGATTGCGTTCGTGACCTTCGTCAAAGGTGGTCGCGATGAGGGCGAGAGCCGTCGGACTGGCGATGGCCGCGCCGATTCCCTGGAGGGCGCGCGCGGCAATCAACCACCCCTGGCTCGTCGCGACTCCCCCGAGGAGGGAGGCGAGGGCGAAGAGTCCGATGCCGACGCTGAACATCCGGCGCCGTCCGAAGATGTCGCCGGAGCGACCCCCGAGGATGAGGAGTCCACCAAAGACCAAGACGTAGGCGTCGATGACCCAGGTGAGGGTCGTCGCGGAGAAGTGGAGGTCGTGTTGGATGGACGGGAGCGCGACGTTCACGATGGTGAGGTCGAGCATGACCATGAGCTGCGCCGCGGCGATGGTGAAGAGTGCTCCGCGGTGGTGTCGTGAGGGGGTCGTGGTAGTCACAGGGTCTCTTGAGTCGTGGGGCGCGTCGCCCAGAACAGAACTTCAACGTCGTGGTGGCCGTCTCGATCGGCCGGGGACTCGACACGTTCGAGTCGTTGGGTCTCGAGACCCTCCAGTCCGGCGGCGAAGGTGTCGAGGGTGAAGAGCCGGGTTGGATCGGGAGGACCCTGGTGTCCGAGGGCGTCGAGGTGGTGACCGACCACGTAGAGATGCCCACCGGGCGCTACGAAAGTGGCGCAGCGCGCGAAGAAGGCGTCACGGTCCTCGGGGAAAAGGTGGATGTTGGCGACCACCACGAGATCGAAGCGGTCCTCCGTGGTGAAGGTGGTGAGATCGGCCCGTAGAGGAGTCCAGGAGAGCCCGGCGTTCGCCAACTCGTCACTGGCCATCTGGAGACCGACGGCGGAGGCGTCGACGCCCGTGACGCGCCAGCCGAGACGGGCGAGAAAGACGCTGTTTCGACCGGTTCCACACCCCAGGTCGAGGGCCCGTCCCGGGGTGAGATTCTCGACGAGGTGGCTGAGGTGGGGGTCGGGGAGGGTCGACCACCCGTGTTGGGTGTAGCGGTCATCCCACTGGGAGGACAGGGATTCAAAAGTACTCATTCAGACTCCTCCGGGGTGGTGGTGAAAGGTGCTTCGAGACGAGAGAGCAAGTGGTCGAACAGAGCGAGATCATCAGTACCGAGGATGTCGGCGAACGCCGCATCCCTCCGCCGAGCCCGCTCCGTCACCGTTTCGGCGAGTCGACGGCCCGTTCGGGTGGTCTTTAACACTCGGAGGCGGCGATCTTCTCCCGGGGTGCTCTCGAGGAGACCTCGCTCCTCGAGGCGGTCGACGCACCGCTTGACGGTCATCGGATCTTGGCCGAGCGTTCTCGCGAGGGCCCGAAGTCCCACCTCGTCACCGTCACCCAGGGCGCGCAGGACCCCCGCCTCACCGGGGGTGAGGTCGAAATCCACCAGCTCCTGCTCCCAGCTCGCCCGACGCAGGCGAGCGAGACGGGAGAGACGAAAGCCGATGGACTGAGTGAGGGTGTCATCGAGACGCGGAGAGGACGGTGATGCCATGCGACAATTGTAACAGATGATACAAATGAATGGTACGCCCAGGGCGCGATGGACTGAACAGGCTTTTTTGTGCCGGGCCAAAGATGGATGGCTAATTAATCGGTAGCCCGAAAGGCGTCGCACCGAAGGGATCCATCCTCGAGGTCAACAGGAGACATATTGGGGGAGTAAACCCCGAGGATGGATCGCGGCGGGTTGGGAACGCCTACCTCCGCGAGAGATTCGAAGAACTCTCAGTCATAATGTTAGGACATTACACTTATATTGTCAAGTGAGAGTAATCCTATGGGGTAATTGGTAACGTCATTTCGAAGGAAAATCGGTCAGCTAGGTAGATGTGTTCGCCGAGTTCAATGGCGCGACCATTGACGTCAAAAGCGGTCCGGGCCATCGTCAATACGGTAGATCCACGAGGTGCTTCAAGACGCGCCGCCTCCTTTGCCGACGCAGGACGAGCCGAAATCTCCTGATGTGCGTAGTCCAATTCCACCCCGCGTCGCCGTAGCAACGTGTACAGACTCTCCGCCTCCAATTCTTCAGGAGTGGGAAGTTCTTCCATCACCGTCACCGGTATGCGATTCGTCATCAGGGCAATCGCTTCGTCGTCGGCAAACCGAAGGCGCTTGATGACGACAACCGGCGTACTCGGAGCGACTCCTAGAGCGTGAGCAATCTCGGCGCTTGGTGCATCAATGGTGAGCTCGAGCAATTGTGTTCGCGGAACCCGACCCGTCGCGAGTAGGGCGTCGTAAAAACTCGACGTCGAAGTGGGCCGATGGATTCGGCGATGAATGACGACGGTGCCAATTCCGCGGCGTCGAACGACGTGTCCTTTGGCCACTAATTGATGAATGGCCTGCCGAATAGTCGGACGACTGACCCCTAAGACATCCGCTAATTCGAACTCAGAAGGGATGGGTTCGCCAGGCTTTAGGACACCCGACTCAATCTCTCCCTCGATGACCTGGGCAATTTGGAAATACAAAGGGATGGGGCTGTCCCGGTCCAGAGAAAAATTCAGCGACAGGGGCATGTTCACCTCGGTGATTAGGTGCACTGATGGCAACGTGCGCACAGGATAGACCTAATACGCCGTAACTGTAAATGTTAAGACATTTACTTGACAACTAAGACTGACGAGTCGTAGGGTTACGCCGTGATATCCGTGAGCGCCCCAAATTGAGTTGCGACATGACGTCGACACCGTGGGACGTGCTCGCCCTTGGCCGGTCGGGAGTGGACATTTACCCCCTCCAAACGGGGGTCGGTCTAGCCGAGGTCACCACGTTCGGCAAGTTTCTGGGAGGAAGTGCCGCCAACGTGACTGTGGCGGCCGCCCGCTTGGGTCGTCACGTTGCGCTGGTGAGTCGAACCGGCGATGATCCCTTCGGCAACTTTGTTCGAGACGAGCTCGAGCGACTCGGCGTATCCAGTCGCTACGTCACGACGGTGGAGCACCTGCCCACACCCGTCACTTTCTGCGAAATCTTTCCTCCTGACAATTTCCCTCTGTACTTTTACCGGTTTCCGAAAGCCCCAGACTTGGAAATCACCGCCGAATCACTAGATCTTGAAGCAGTGCGCACCGCACGAATTCTATGGACGACCGTGACCGGCTTGTCGCAAAGTCCTAGTCGAGAGGCTCACTTCGCGGCGTACGAGGAGCGGAAACGTCGCTCTTTCACCATCCTCGATCTCGATTATCGACCGATGTTTTGGTCCAGTCGGGAAGAGGCGCGCAAATGGTCGGCGAAGGCGTTGGACTATGCGACGGTGGCGGTAGGGAATTTGGATGAGACTCTCACCGCCGTAGGCGAGAGTGATCCGGTGCGCGCTGCGCGTTCACTCCTTGAGCACGGAATTGAAATTGCCATTGTTAAGCAGGGACCGCGAGGCGTGCTCGTCGCCACCGCCGATGAGATGGTGACCGTGGCACCTCGGCCGGTAACGGTCGTCAATGGATTGGGCGCTGGGGATGGCTTCGGTGGCGCCCTGTGCCACGGGCTACTTGCGGGGTGGGATATTTCGACGACGGTGGAGTTCGCGAACGCCGCTGGCGCCTTGGTAGCGGGACGATTGGAGTGTTCAACCGCCATGCCGACAGTCCCGGAAATTGAAACTTTTCTAGCGGAGGGGCAACCATGAGTCCACACAGCGTCCACGACGTACGACGTATTCGTGCTTCGTCACCCGCCGACATTGCGAAAGCAGCGCAACAACGACGTCGAGGCCCCCGTCTCGCTGGTGACGGTCGCGTCATGTTGGTGGCGGCCGACCATCCCGCGCGCGGCGCGCTCGGTGTTCGTCAGGATTCACTCGCCATGAGTAACCGAGAAGATCTACTGCGACGATTAGTGGAGGCTCTCTCTCGTCCCGGAGTTGACGGAGTTCTCGGGAGTGCAGATATTCTCGAAGATTTGTTGCTAATGGGTGCTCTCGAGGGCAAGTCAGTTTTCTGTTCCATGAATCGAGGTGGCCTTCTCGGCTCATCCT
>JAGXAY010000155.1 GCA_018971385.1 Acidobacteriota bacterium
CTCGATCGGGATTAGTTGTCGACCTGGCCAACCTAGATGATGACGAGGCGGCGGCCAGAGTCCGGACGTATCAGCCCGCTGGCATTTTGACTCTCGCCGACGCTTATTTGGTTCGCACCGCGGAACTGGCCCACCGCTTGTCCTTACCGTTTCATTCACCAGAAACTGCACGGGTTTTGACAGATAAATGGCGCCAGCGGGAGGTCCTGGAACGCGCGGGGCTGACTGTCCCTAGACGATGCGTTGTCTCTGAAGGCATGGTGGACGATGCTGCAGTTGTCACTGTTGGCTTTCCCGCTGTCGTCAAACCTCGCGTGGGGGAGGCCAGTCGGTTCACCGAACCAGTAGCAAGCCTAGAAGAACTTCGGGCGCGAATAGACGAATTTCGAAATGAGGGTGCACTCGGAGAGTTCGTTCTAGAGAGTTACATACCGGACGCACCGAAGGGGCGCGCCGGAGAGAATTTTGCTGGATACGTATCGGTCGAGAGTGCGGTGGCGAATGGTGAAATTCGCCACGTTGCCATAACGGGACGAACACCACCCGCGTGGCCGTTTCGCGAAACGGGGTTTTTCATCCCGGCGCAATTGGAGGCGAAAGACCAGCTGGCGGTGCTGGACGTAACGACATCCGCACTCGAATCTTTGGGTGTGGAGAATGCCTGCTCGCATACTGAAGTGAAATTGAGTCCCACCGGCCCGGTAATTATCGAAGTCAATGGACGAATTGGTGGAGGCGTCCCCGAAATGATCGAGCGAGCCACAAACCAAGATTTTTTGGGTGCTGCGATGGACATCTCACTGGGCCGAGAGCCACAGGTTTCGTCGCTCGCAGGGACTCAGCAGCTCGCCTATTTACTTTACGTTCACGCCCCTGACGATGTTAAGCAACTTGCCCGGGTCGACGGTCTCGAGGCTCTCGCTGAAGTTGAAGGCGTGGAGGAGATTATTCTGAACCGGTCGATGGGTGACCTACTTCACTGGAGTGACGGAAATCACGGACACGTATATTCGGTGGCGGGATCTGTACAGTCCCACGATGATTTTCGACGCATTCTTCATGAGGTTGACAACTGCGTCACGATAGTTGGGGAGTAGAACAACTCTATGAAGCGTTGGTGGCTCGTTCTCGTGGCGGCGATAGTCCCGCTGATCCCTCCCACCTGGTCGTCAGCCGCATCTACCCCACTCGGCCCTGGGGCTCACTGGGTGTACCTCTCTTGGCAGGGTCGGCAGCGTTCTGCGTACGTTGAAATTCCGTCGGGTAGTAGTCCGCATCCCCTGGTACTCGTGTATCACGGGGCGACAGATAACGCAATGACGGGAGTCACGAGGACCAATTTGCCGGAACTCGTTCAACGAGGCGCCATCGTAGCTTTTCTGCAGGGCTACCAGAACTCGTGGAGTGACGGTCTCGCGGACAATCCTGCCTCGAAAGCGAAGGTTGACGATGTGGGTTTTACGAAGGCCATAATCTCGTACCTCGAAGCTCGTCTGCCCGTCAATCATTCCCGAATTGTCGCGGTTGGATTCTCAAACGGGGCACTCATGGCGCAGTATTTAGGGTGCCGTCTCGCGTCCATGTTGAGCGCCATTGTTCCGGCCGAGGGCCCGATGCCGGTTTCCATAGCGGCGTCGTGTCACCCCGCCCGACCTCTCTCCGTTTTGTCTATTGAGGGGACGTCGGACACCGTGTTCCCTTACAACGGGGGCTACTTCTCCAGTATTTACGGTGGTGGCGCCGAAATGAAGGGGGCGCCCCAGACCACGGCCTTCTGGGCTTCCCTCGACCATTGCGCGAGCCGCTCCGTGACGAAGGGTTCGGGTTCGGTGTACACCACTCGGTATCTTCGTTGCCGGAATGGAACGACGGTCTCGCTGCGAACCAACGTGGGTGGTGTCCACGTGTGGCCACCCTCGATGGCCCAGATTGTCTCGAGTGTCGTTTTCTAGTCGGAGAGGTCGCCGAGCGCGAGTCGGTAGTCGCTCTCTTCCACCAAAGATCCCCATCGCACGGCCTCACCATCGGGGTGGTTCTCAACTAGGGAGTAGTGCGCCATGAAGTGTTCGGCGTCGGCCCCGTGCCAGTGTTCCTCACCAGGAGGAGCTGACACCACGTCACCGGCTCGCAAGCGAATAGCCTTCTCACCCCTCGCCTGGACCACCCCCTCGCCTTCGACCACCAAGAGTGTCTGACCGAGGTCGTGGGAGTGCCACGCGGTCCGAGCGCCCGGGGAAAAGTGAATCAAGTTGACGGAGAGAAACCCCGGTGCCGCACCTTCGTGCATGGGAGTTCGGTAGACCTGACCGG
>JAGXAY010000156.1 GCA_018971385.1 Acidobacteriota bacterium
GACAATTACTACTTAGTTATATAACTTGTTAGTAATGTTACTCGACGACCAGTTATCGCGTTCTTTCGCCGCCCTGGCCGACCCCACTCGTCGGGCAATTCTCGTGCGTCTCGCCGAAGGCGAGGCTGGCGTTCTCGAACTCGCGCGCGAGTCGGCACTCACCCAACCCGCCATCACCAAGCACCTCAAAGTGCTCGAGCACGCCGGCCTCATCAGTCGATCGCGCGAGGGTCAACGCCGTCCGGCTCGACTGCGACGGGACGGCTTCGCCGCCGTGGACGACTGGCTCCGCCGTGCTCACGACGAGTGGTCCGGCCGCCTCGACCGACTGGAGTCACACCTGTCCGCTCAGACCACGTCAACAATTTGCAAGGAGACTCCTCATGCCTGACCATCACGCCACCGTCGACGTCCTCACCGCCCCGGCGAAGAAGCATCTAGTAGTGAAACGTGTGGTGTCGGCGACCCTTGAACAGGTCTTTGACGCGTTCACCGACCCCGAGCAGTTGATGAAGTGGTGGTGGCCGAACGGATTTAATTGTCCTTCTGCGGAGGTGGATCTGCGGGTGGGGGGAACCTATCGCCTCGCCATGCAGTGGCCGGAGTGGATTCCCGTCGAGGCGCAGTTCTCCCACTACCTCGCGGGTGAGTACTACGAAATCGACCGACCCCACCGCTTAGTGATGAGCGGTCGCGCCGTCAATGAGGAACAGGGCGAGCTTTTTGCCACACTCATCGAGGTCACCTTCGAGACGGACGAAAAGGGGACCGCCCTCACGGTGCGCCAGTCCTACTTTGACCCCCTTCCTCCCCCTCAAGCGATGGCCGGTGCCGAGCAAGGCTGGACCGAACAGCTCGACAAACTCGAGGCGCTCTTCCTCGACTGAACGCAATCACCACGTGGTGATGAGGTGGATACTCACCTCGGCCTTAGCGTTCGATCACATTGCCGGGCCACGAGTCTGTGAACGATCTCACTCGGTCCGCTGGGTCGACCGGTGACATCACTCTCGACGAAGGTGATTTCTCATCTACGACTCGGGGGACACGATGTTGAAGGGAGCGTGGGTGGCGAGAGGTGCTTCCCCACCAACGGAGCGAACCATCGGGGTTCGTAGAAGGTGAATGTCTCCGCGGGAATGCTCCCTCGTGACAGGATGGTGACGTAAGACCACGCCCTCGGGATATCGGGGCGACGTCGTTCAGAGAGTTGACGTATGACGAAGAAGCGTGGAGATTCGGACTCACCCAGTGACAGCCCTTCGTCGACTCCGAACGTGGGCGAGGGCGGTGACGCGGCGTGCTGGCTTCATCTCGTGTGTGACGAGTGCGGTGGAGTGGAACCAGACCACCGACCCACGTGCTCTCTCCACCACGACGCGTGACCCCGCTGAGCGAGTCGGGTACAACTCACCCCACCGCCCCCGGTGAAGCACTGTTGAGTGACCAAGGAGGGAGTCCGACTGAAACCCAACGCCCAACTCTGTACTCTTCGACCCGTGGCGAAGATTGCTCCCGGCCCCCATCTCCGTCGTGCCCACGTCTTTCGCCCCCGGTGACACTGGATCAAAACCCCCGACAGTGGTTCTGGTTCGTGGTCGTCACGACTGACTCTGGTCCTGCGTAAAACGAAGGTCCGGTGTCCACCCGAAAGGCGCCCAACGACGTTTCGTAGTCTGTGGCAATGGGAACTTCCGAACACCGGTGGGCTTCGTCCCGTTTGTTGATACGAACCATGCCCTCGGATGCCGTGAACGCGATTGTCGACGGGCGTCGCCTCGAGGACTGGGCTGAGGATTACCCCGCTGACGGTGACGTTTTCATTGCGAACGGACTTCACCGCGGTGACATCACCCAGAGTGGAGACGGGGGAGGTAACGCTCTGTGGGGACACCACCAGATTGTCGAAATATCGAGCAACCTCGTCGTCGGAGGGCTCGGCTTCCACGCACCTCCCCACGATGGAGTGGCCGAGATTGGGTACGGAGTCATCCCATCCCGTCGGGGCCAAGGGTACGCCACGGAAGCGGTGATGACGCTGGTGGCCGCCGCGTGGGACCTACCCGAGGTGCTCGGTATCATCGCTCATGCTGAACATCACAACGTGGCCTCCCAGCGCGTCTTGGAAAAGGCCGGATTTCATCTCGTCGGAGAGGGAGACAATGACCTTTTCCGCATCGATCGACCACGTTGAGTTTTTTCGAAAGGCCGTACTACGACACTCGGTGGGCCGGACGATGGTCGGAAACCTCGCGAGTCGCTCCGCGTCGATGGTCCCGGGTTGGCCGCCCGA
>JAGXAY010000157.1 GCA_018971385.1 Acidobacteriota bacterium
GTGAGTGAGGTCCGCGACGTGGGTGTGAACGACCTCGTCGTCGAGGGCGAGGCCACGTTTCGTGCGGGGTGGCGACTCGCCCACCTCGTCGGTACCGAGTGGGACGACCACCTGGAGTTGGCCTACGTGTTTCTCGCTGGTGGGGACCGAAGACTCGAGTTTCGCCTCCGGGTCCCCCTCGACACTCCGCGGGTGCCCTCCCTCTCCTCGCTCTCTTTTCCGGCGGGACGACTCGAGCGACTGGTGCGCGACCAGTTCGGGGTGGAGTTCAGCGATCACGTCGATCCCCGACCGCTCCTTCGACACGGCCACTGGCCGAGTGACGTCTATCCGCTGCGAACTCAAGGGTCGCCCGTCGAGGTGGGTGACGACGCGGCCCCCTATCCCTTCACCCGTATCACGACACCGGGCTCCTACGAGATTCCGGTCGGACCGGTCCACGCGGGCCTCATCGAACCGGGCCACTTTCGCTTCTCCGTCGTGGGCGAGACGATTCTTCATCTCTCGCCCCGATTGTGGTTCGTTCACCGGGGTCTCGAACGCCTCGCCCGGGGTCGTTCGATCGAGGAGGTGGTGAGGCTCGCCGAAGTGGTGAGCGGCGACTCCGCGGTCGCTCACTCCCTCGCGTATCTGATGGCGGTGGAGGACGCCCTCGGCGTGGAACTCGACGAGGAGACCTGCGCCCTGCGCCAGGGGCTCGTGGAGTTGGAACGCGTGACTCATCACGTGGCCGACCTCGGGGCTCTGGCGAACGACGTCGGCTACTCGGTCGGGGCCGCGCGCGCCCTCCGTCTCGTGGACGACCTCCAACGAACGACGGCCTCGATCACGGGACACCGTTTGGGACGAGGGGCCCTTCGTCTCGGCGGAGTGCAGTGGCGAGATCAACCCCCCTCCACCTACTGGCGTCGCGTCGCTCGGGACGTGGGGGACCTGTCGAGTTTCATCCTCGCCCACTCGATTGTTCGCGACCGCTTCGAGGGAACCGGGGTAGTGGCGTCCGACGTCGTGACCCGTCTCGGCGTCGTGGGGCTGATCGCCCGAGCCTCGGGGTGCCGCGTCGACGCGCGTCACGAGCATCCCTGGGGTCGAGAGGTGACTCTTCGTACTCAGAGTTCCGGCGACGTGCGGGCCCGTTTCGATCAGCGGGTCGCCGAGGCCCTCGACTCTCTTCAACTTCTCGAGCACCTGGCCGACGGACACCAAGACGTCGTCACCCGGCCTCCCCGAGAGGCGACGGGAGTGGGGGTTGGCGTCGTCGAGGGGTGGCGCGGCGCGGTCGTGCACCGGGTTACCCTCGAGGGCTCCACGGTGCGACGGTGGGCGCCGATCGATCCCAGTTTTTTTAACTGGCCGGCCCTCGCCCCCTCGCTGGGGGAGGCGATCGTGGCGGACTTTCCGCTCATCAACAAGAGCTTCAATCTCTCCTACGCCGGCAACGACCTCTAGGTCCTCCCTGATCGCTGCGCCTGAGCGTCATACAGGAACTGATTGCTTAGAGCTCTCTCAGTTGATCCCGTTGACGAACGCCCCGCCGAGTGTCAGTCTGAGCCGGCTCTCATCAGGGGATGGTGAGGAGGCGCAACAAGGGGGGCGTGAATCGGCAGTCTTCGGCCCCGACGCTGTCGGACACTCGGTCCGAGCGTCGTGTCACAACGGAGCGCTAGACAGACCTGGTCTTCGGGAGAAGACGAGGCGGACTCACCGTTTGGTGGGTCCGTAGCCGGGAGCGATTGGCCCGGTTGACGTACAGGGGAGCGATGAACTGCGGGCTACATCTGGTCGCCTCGCCCGCAGGGAGCCAGTGGCGAAACCGACTCCGGCAGTAGAGAGAAACACTCACACTAAGGAGAAATAGGTATGAAGCGTCATTTAGTAGCGAAGTTGGTGGGAGCGACGGTGCTCCTCGGAGCGCTCGGCGGGGGAGTGGCCTCGGCCTTTACCGCGTCGAACAACGTCACCCCCTCCTACGCGGGAGAGGGAGTTGGATCGGTGTCGGGATACGTGGTGAGTGACGTTCACTACACCTTGGCCCCGAGCCTCACTCCCACGCAGGGTAACGACGCGAACGTGTCGGGCGTGACCTTCACGCTCAACCACGCCGCCTCGCAGGCGGGCTACGCCCTCTACGACTCGAGCGGCACGGCCATCGGTGGTGGAACGTGCACGAACACCTCGGGTTGGACCTGGACGTGCACGGCCAGCTCCAACGGCTACGCCCCGGTGGTCGACGTGGCCAACCTGGACGTCACGGCGGTCAACTAGGTTCCCGGCCCGGTGCGG
>JAGXAY010000047.1 GCA_018971385.1 Acidobacteriota bacterium
CGACGTCCTTAATACCAGCGACCAGGTAGCCGACCTCGCCGGGTCCGAGTTGGGTGACCTTCACCATGTCGGGAGTGCGCACGCCGATCTCTTCGATCTCGTGGCTCGCCCCGGCCTGCATCATCTTGATGCGGACGTGGTCCCGCATGACGCCGTCCATCACCCTCACCGAGGCGATGACGCCCCGGTACTGGTCGTAGTGGGAGTCAAAGACGAGAGCGCGAAGCGGCGCCTCGGGGTCCCCCGTCGGGGCGGGGATGCGTTCGATAATGGCGCGCAGCAACTCCGGCACGCCCTCACCGGTCTTCGCCGAGATGGCGAGCACCGACTCCGGGGGTAGTCCGAGGACTCGGTCCAGTTCCTCCATGCAGCGCTCGGGGTCGGCCGCCGGGAGGTCGATCTTGTTGAGAACCGGAACGATCTCGAGGTCGTTCTCGAGGGCCTGGTAGCAGTTGGCGAGGGTCTGGGCTTGAATGCCCTGACTGGCGTCGACGAGCAGGACGGCGCCCTCACAGGCGGCGAGAGAACGAGAGACCTCGTAACCAAAGTCGACGTGTCCGGGGGTGTCGATGAGCTGGAGGACGTGGTCCTCGAAGTAGACCCGGACGTTCTGAGCCTTAATGGTGATGCCCCGTTCCCGTTCGATGTCCATCGAGTCGAGGTACTGGGCCCGCATGAGACGAGGATCGACGGCGCCGGTGATCTCGAGAATACGGTCGGAGAGGGTCGACTTACCGTGGTCGACGTGGGCGATAATAGAGAAATTGCGGATTCGACGGATGTCGAGAGGTTCGAGAGTCGCCACGGTTCCTCAAGGCTACCGGGCTTTTCACCCCCGACCGCACCGGCCTGCTAGGCTTGTCGAGCCCCAGACTAGGTCGATTCAGTTAACGAGGTTTCCGTGGCCAACATCAAGAGCCAGATCAAGCGCAATCGCCAGAACGAGCAGGCCCGTGAGCGCAACAAGGCCGTCAAGTCGGAGATTCGTACGCGCGTGAAGACCGCCGTCACGGCCGTCGGCACCGAGACCGAGGAAGAGGCTCTTCGCCGCGCCGTCAAGCGCATCGACACCGCCGTCACCAAGGGCGTTATTCACAAGAACCAGGGCGCCAACCGCAAGAGCGGCCTGATGAAGCGCCTGAACGCGCTGAAGTCGAACGCGTCCTAACGCCGCGGCGCGCACAGGCGCGCCAGTCTCGCCACCAGTACCTCAATCACCGTGAGTTCGGTCACGTCCACGTCCGTGGTGAGGTCCCGGCTCCCGTAGGTGAGGGCACCCTTTAAGTCGAGGTCGGCCTGAGCGATGAGGTGAACGGCGTCGGCGATTCGTTCCGGACCGAGCCGATCGGCCATCTGGAGGGTCTTTCTCGCCGCCACCGGATTGAGAGAGAGCGCACTCGCCACCTCCTCCGGGGTTCGCCACGGTGATCCCTGCACTCGCGCGATATTGAGCACGTAGCGCTGCACCTGAAAGATGATCTGGAGGGCGCCGCGATCTCTCGAGTCGAGCATCCGTCGCGCCACGGTGATTGCGGCGGCCGAATCTCCGCGCTCCAGCGCGTCGGTGAGGTCCCACGGCGGCACCGTTCCGGCCTCTCCGACGTAGGGATCGACGTGCTGGCGTTGCAGGGGGGCCGAACCGTAGACGGTGCGCAGGAGTCGCGCGAGCGAGTCGACCCGCGCGACGTCGTCGCCGACTCGCTCCGTGACCAGGTGCAGGGTCGCCCCGTCGGCGCCCAGTCCGTACTCGGCGAACTTCGACTCCACGAACGCCGCTCTCGCCTTCGCCCCCGATCCCACGTTGACGTCGAGTACCCGGGAGGCGGCCTTCACCAGTTTGTGGGACTTCGCCCCGACGACGGCGCAGAGAAAGACGATTCCCGGGGACCCCTCCTTCATCCAGGCAGCAATCTTCTCCGACCCTTCCGCCCCGAGGGACTGGGCGTCCCTCAGTACGACGACTCGGCGATCGACGAGAAAGGGTGGGGTCGTGAGCGCTTCTAAGACTCTCACCCAGAGCGGTTCGTCGCTCGACTCGCTCGCCGAGAAGTCCTCGAGAGCGATGGCGGGATCGAGGTCGCCGAGAGCGGCCACCACCTCGTTGCGTAGGGCGTCGTTCACCATCGTGGCGTCGGTACCGACGACGACGACGCTCACGCGCCCTCCGATAGTCGAGCCAGGAGGTCGCGCACCCGCACGGTGCCCCGCACGTCGTGGACCCTAAGAATTCGACACCCGCCGATGACCCCGAGGGAGGCGGCGGCGAGGGAGACCTCTCGACGCTCCAGCACCCCGAGGGAGAACATCACCCCGAGGAAGGTCTTATTGGAGGCCGAAAGCAGTAGGGGTCCCTCGGCGGCTAGTCGGGCCGAGGCCCGAAGCAGGGTGAGGGACTGCGCCGCCGTCTTGCCGAGATCGAGACCGGCGTCGAGGACGATCTGGTCCGGGTGAAGGCCGGCGCGGAGAGCATCCTCTCGTCGCTCGAGAAGAAACTCCCGCACCACCTCGACGACGTCGTCGTAGACGGGCGTGGGGTCGGCGACCCTCGGGGCGAGTCGAATGTGAGTCGCCACCACACTCGCCCCCGCCGCGGCCGCGACCGCTAGGTAGTCGGGGTCGGCGAACCCGGAGATGTCGTTTCCGAGGATCGCCCCCTCGGCAAAGGATGCGCGGGCCACCTCGGCTCGCCACGTGTCGACGCTGATGGGCACGTCGAAGCGACGACGCAGCGCGCTGACGGCCGGCACGACGCGGTCGAGTTCCTCCTCGAGGGAGACGAACTCCCCCGGTCCGGCCTTCACTCCCCCGACGTCGAGGAGGTCCGCCCCCTCGGCGACGAGAGTCTCGGCGCGGGTGAGAAAGGCGTCGAGGTCGAAGGTCGCGGCCGGAGAGAAGAAGGAGTCCCGCGTGCGGTTCAAAATGCCCATCACGAGAGCCCGGTGGGTGAGGTCGTAGACCCGTGGTCCGAGACGCAGAGTCACCCCACGCGGAGTGAAGGGCTGGACCTCGAGGTCGTAGGCCCCGGCCAGTTCGCTCTCCACGGTCGCCCAGCCTACCGAGGCCCGGGGACACCTCGACAGTGGCGCATTAGGCTGGCTCCTACCTCGCCATGGAAAACGACTACATCATCTTTCTCGACGAACCTCAGTTGCGTGAGCCCGTCCTCGTCTACGCCCTCGAGGGCTGGATCGACGCCGGACTCGGGGCCCAGAGCGCCCTCAATAACCTCCTCTCCCAGGTCGAGAGCGAGGTCGTCGCTAAGTTCGACACCGAGTACTTCATCGACCAGCGCGCTCGGCGCCCCACGGTGCGCATCAGTGACGGCGTCACGACGGAGTTGGTGTGGCCCGAGATTGAACTGCGCGTCGGTAAGGACCGCGACGGGGCGGACCTCCTCGTCTTGGTGGGTCCGGAACCGGACTTTCACTGGAGCGACTTCGTCGAGGCCGTGACCGACACCGCCGACCACTTCGGGGTGCGTCTCGTCATCGGTCTCGGGGCCTTTCCCGCCCCCACCCCCCACACGCGACCCTTGAAGGTCATCGCGACCGCTCCGGCCGACTCCGAGCACCTCCTCCCCCTCGTCGGCACCGTCGAGGGGGAGCTCGAGGTCCCGGCCGGCATCAGTGCCGCCATCGAGTTGGGCTGCGCCGACGTGGAGATCGACGTTCTCACCCTCTGGGCGAGAGTTCCCCACTACGTCGCCTCCATGCCCTACCCCCAAGCGGCGGCCGCCCTCATCGACACCCTGGCGAGAGTCGCGGGCTTAAGCCTCGACTCCACCGGGCTCCAAACGGCCGCCGACGAGACTCGCCTACGAGTCGACAACCTCGTCACGAACAACCCCGAGCACGCCGCCATGGTGGAGGACCTCGAGTCCATCGCCGACGAGAACGAGGGCACCTCCTTCGGAGACTCCGTCCCCGAACCGGAGGAACTCTCGGCCGAGCTGGACCGGTTTCTTCGGGGCGAGGGCTTCTAAGCGTTCGGGTTACCGGCCGCGGCGACCGAGCCGGGGTGGCGCACCTCGCGCACCAACGTTTGAATCGTCGCCGAGACCGGTACCGCGAGCAGCACCCCCACGAAGCCCCCGAAGAGGCCGCCGATCCAGGACCCGACTTCGGCCCCCACTAAGACCCCGACAAAGACGGTGAGGGGATTGATGCGCACCGTGCGACTCATCACGAGGGGGTTGAGGAGGTGGTTCTCCAGCTGGGTGTAGACGAGAAAGACGACGAGGGTCGTCACCCCCGCCCCGACGGAGTGACCGAAGGCAAAGAGGACGGTCGGTATTCCGGCGAGCGCCCCGCCGATCGTGGGGAGAAAGTCGACGAGTCCCACCCAGAGGGCGAAGAGGGCGGCGAAGGGAACCCCCAAGAGACTCAACGTCACGAACACCACCACGCCGGCGATGAGGGAGGTGAGAAAGTTCCCGAGCATGTAGCGCGTCGCCGCTCTCGCGACCTCGTGGCTCACCCGGGTGACCCGGGCCGCCCGGGCCGGCGAAAAAAGTCCGAGAATTCCGGCCCGTAGGCGTGGCCCCTCCATGAGGAGGAGCACCGAGAAGGTGAAGACGGTGAGGAGAGCCACGAGGGCACTGAGGGCCCCCTGGCCGAGAGAGAGGGCCGGCTTCGAGAGGCCCTGGGCGAGGGAGACCAACTTCGCCGAGTTGTGGGTGATCCAGTTCTCGACGTGGTACCTCACGATGAGCTTGCCGATCCAGCCCCGCCCGTGCTGGGCCTGCGAGACGTACCGGGGCAGGGTGTTCGCGAGGTGGGTGAGGGCGTTCACGAGCGGGTACCCGAAGGCGACGGCGAGACCAATGAAGGCGGCGAGGGCGACGAGCACCACCACCCCGACGGCCGCGCCCCGGCGACGCAGCCCGTGGCGCTGGAAAAAGACGACGAGGGGGTTGAGGAGGAGGGAGATGAACCCGCCGAGCAGGAGCAGCATCACGAGGGCCCGCAGGCGATAGAGCAGGAGACCGAACAGGTAGAGGGCGACGACCACGCCGGCGATGGTGAGGATGGTGCGTACCGGCACCCGTTCGGCGTCGGCCACGCGCATCCAGCGTCGCGTCACGCTGTAGGAGGGCTCCTCACTCATCGAGGCCAGGCTAGCCCGGGCCACATCAGAATTAGTGGCGCAGGTCGTTCTCGTCGATAGCGAGTCCGAGGCCGAGGGCGAAGCCCTCGAGGTAGATGGAACTCTCCCGCTGGCGGGGGTGACGATTGGCGAGGTCGTAGAAGGCCGGGGAGTGATCCGCTTCGATCAGGTGGGCCAGTTCGTGCACGAGCACCGCGTCCACGACCCAGTCGGGACAGGACCGCAGGCGCGTCGAAACCCGTATCTCCCGGGTGTCCGGAGAACAGGACGCCCAGCGGCGGCGCTGATTGGCGACCCAGCGCACCGAGTGGGGGGACACGCCGTCGAGGTAGAGCTCACCCAGCGTGCGGGCCCGCTCTTCGAGGGAGGCGTCGCCGGCACTGACGTGGGGGCGCTGAGTGAGGAGTCGCTCCACCAACTCGTCGACGAAGCGACGGCGATCCGCTCCGCGCAGGCGCGCCGGAATGAGGACGACGATACGGTCCCCCGACCAGTGGGCGACCCCGGTCTTCGTGCGCCTCGTCGAGGCGCGGACCTCCACCTCGGGGCGATCGAAGCGGGGCGGGTCGACGCTGACCAGGGTCTCGGACATCAGAGAATGATGTTCACGAGGCGCGGCGGCACCGCCACGACCCGGCGGGGCTCCCCGGTGAGGAACTTCACGACGTCGGGGTGGTTGAGCGCCACGTCCTCGGCCTCTTGCGCCCCGATGTCGGGGGCGACCTCGACGCGACCGCGGACCTTGCCGTTCACCTGAAGCACCATCACGACTCGCTCCCGGGCGACGAGCTCGGGGTCCGCCACCGGCCACGTGGTCTCGTGGACGGACTTTTCACCGGGGTAGCGCTGCTCCCAGAGTTCGGCGCAGACGTGGGGGGTCATCGGGGCGAGCAGTTGCAAGAGCACGTCGGTCGCCCGGGTGAAGGTGGAGCGAGCGGCCCCCTCGGGGGAACGGGCCCAGCGCGAGAGGGTATTGGTGTACTCCATGATGGCGGCCACGGCGGTGTTGTAGCTCCAGGCCTCGAGGTCCTCTGTGACCCGGGCGATGGTGCGGTGCGCCTCGCGCCAGACCTCGACGTCGGCCTCGGTCTCCCCCTCGTGGAAAGTGACGTCCTCGCCCCCACAGAGTCGCCAGACCCGGTCGAGGTAGCGACCACAGCCCTCAATCAGCTCCTCCGACTTGTCCGTCCAGTCGACGTCGTCGGCCGGGGGGCCGACGAAGAGGTGGAAGAGTCGCAGCCCGTCCGCCCCCACGGTGTCGTAGTACTTCTCGGGAGCGATGAGGTTGCCCTTCGACTTCGACATCTTGGTGCCGTCCATGCGGATCATGCCCTGGGTGAAGAGTCGAGTGAAGGGCTCGCGGGGTAGTCCCGGGGCGAGGCCCACGTCGACGAGGGCCTTCATGTAGAAGCGAGCGTAGAGCAGGTGCAAGATGGCGTGCTCGATCCCCCCGATGTACTGGTCGACCGGCATCCAGGGGCGCACCTGGTCGGGGTCGAAGGGACGGCCCTCACTGAAGGGGTCGGCGTAGCGCAGGAAGTACCACGAGGAGTCGGTGAAGGTGTCCATGGTGTCCGCTTCGCGGACGGCTTCTCCCCCACAGGTCGGACATGACACCCGGCGAAAGCCCTCGTGGGTCGCGAGGGGACTCTGACCGGAGCTCTCCAGCGTGACGTCGTCGGGGGCGAGCACCGGCAACTGGTCGTAGGGGACGGGGACGATACCGTCGTTCGGGCAGTAGACGACGGGAATCGGACAGCCCCAGAAGCGCTGACGGGAGATGAGCCAGTCCCGGAGGCGATAGTTGACGGTCCGCACTCCCCCGGCTCGCTCCACCAGGAACTCGATAGCCCGCTCTTTGGCAGCGGCGGTCTCCAGGCCGTCCAAGAAACCGGAGTTGATGTGGGCGCCCTCGCCGGCGTAGGGACCCTCGTGGCCCTCGGGCGTCTCGACCGTGCGCACGATCGGCAGTCCGTGCACCTCGGCGAAGGCCCAGTCCCGTTCGTCTTCGGCCGGCACGGCCATGATGGCGCCGGTGCCGTAGGTGGCGAGGACGTAGTCGGCGACGTAGACCGGCACCTCAGCCGAGGTGAAGGGGTTCACCACGTAACTACCGGTGAAGGCTCCGCGCTTGTCTAACGCCCCGCCCGCCTCCAGAGTGGCCGATCGTTCGATGTCACTGGAACGGGCCGCCCGCTCGACGAGTTCTCGCACGGCGGCGCGCTGCTCTTCGGTCGTGAGCGCGTCGAGAAGAGGGTGCTCGGGGGCGACGACGGCGTAGGTGACGCCAAAGCCGGTGTCCGGTCGAGTGGTGAAGACTCGGAGGGCGTTCTTCGACCCGTCGGCGAAGGGGAGGTCGAACTCCACGCCTTCACTGCGACCGATCCAGTTGCGCTGCATCGTCTTCACCCGCTCGGGCCACTGCAGGGTGTCGACGTCGTGGAGAAGTTCGTCGGCGTAGTCGGTAATGCGGTAGAACCACTGCTCGAGATTGCGGCGCACCACGAGGTCGCCACTTCGCTCGCAGGTTCCGTCCCCGAGGACCTGCTCGTTGGCGAGGACGGTTTGACAGCCCGGACACCAGTTCACCGGAGCTTCGGCCCGGTACGCCAGACCCGCCTCGTAGAACTTCAGGAAGATCGTCTGGGCGTAGCGAATGTAGTCGGGGTGGTGGGAGTAGACCTCCCGGCGCCAGTCGTAGACGGCCCCTAAACGACGAACGGAACTCTTCAACTCCTCCATGCGCCGCTCCGTGAAGATGCGGGGGTGGGAGTTGGCCTTAATGGCGGCGTTTTCGGCCGGTAAACCGAAGGAGTCAAAGCCGAAGGGGGAGAGAACGGCCTTGCCCCGCATCGTCTGGTAGCGAGTGACGAGGTCGCCGAAGGTGTAGTTACGCACGTGACCCTGGTGGGCCGTCCCCGAGGGGTAGGGGTACATGCAGAGGGCGTAGTAGCGCTCGCGAGGGTCGTCGTTGTCGACCTCGTAGGTGCCCTCGTCAAGCCAGCGGGCCTGCCACTTGCGCTCGACGTCGGTTACGGAAAAGGGCCTCGCCATCACCTTATTTTAGGGGGATGTGGCGCGAGCTCAGAACGTGACCGACAAAGTCGAGGCGACGTCACTCGAGGAGTGGGCCACGTAGATCTGGTACGTCCCCGGAGCGCGCACCATCGACGTGCCCGACGCCACCGAGAAGGTGGAGAAGGGGAGCGTCACGTCGACCGTCTTCGTCGCGTGGGGGGAGAGGGTGACTCGACCGATTCCCCGCAACTGCATCGGGGGTTCACCCAGTCCGGAGGGGTAACCCAGGTAGACCTGCACGACGTCCGTGCCGGCCCTCTTTCCGGTGTTCGTGACCCGGAGTGACACCCGCTCCCCGGCCGACGTGCGCGCGAGGGTCGGGTTCGACCAGGAGAAGGAGGTGTAACTCAGTCCGTATCCGAAGGGGAAGGCCGGGGTGTGCCCCGTGCTCTGGTACCACCGGTAGCCAATCGCGGAGAGGGATCCGAACTTCACCGTCCCGTTCACGCCCGGAAAGAGGGCGGGCGTCGCGGTGGGCGTCGCGGTCATGGTGGCCGGGAAAGTGACCGGGAGACGTCCGGCCGGGTCCACTCGACCACTAATCACGTCGGCGATGGCGGTGCCGTCGACCTGTCCCGCGTACCAGCCCTCGAGAATCGCCTTCACCTGGTGACGCCAGGGGGTGAGGACCGCGCCCCCGGTGTTCATTACGACAATCGTGCGGGGGTTGGCCTTCGCCACGGCCTCGATGAGCGCGTTCTGGTCACCGGGAAGAGCGAGCGTTGACTGGTCGACGCCTTCGGAGAGGTTGTTCGCGACGAACACGACGGCGATGCGGGCCCTCTTCGCCGCGGCGACCGCCGAGGCGATGTAGGACTGCACGTTCAAAATGCCGAGACTGGGCGTCGACTTCGCGGTCACGGCGAACCAGTGGGCCCGCAGGGTGTAGCTCGCCCCAGCCACGAGGTGCACCGCACTCGACCAGGCGGTGAGGCCGTGGAGGCCCCGGTCGGCGACGAGGGGCGCCCCGTTCAGGGTCAACCAGGTGTCACCGAAGTCCTGGAGGCCGACCTCGAAGATGCCGCTCCGGCGCGGAGTGAAGGTGACCGCCCAGGAACTCCACCCCTCCCCCGTCCCCGGACGGGTGGCCGTCAGAGCGGCCGGAGTCACCGTCGGGGAGTAGTCGATCCTCAAGTCTCCGACCCCCGGTTCCCCAATATTCTGAATCGGCACCATGGCCGGCGGGAGGGTGCCCTTCGTGACGATGGACTTCTCCGCCGAGGAGAGACTGTCCACTTCGACCGCCGTCGGTTCGCCCGTCACGTAAGTGAGGTGGGCGTGGGGCAGAGCCCGGGCCAGTCCCGCCACCGGGGTCATCACCCAGGGGGCGATCACGGCCGAGGATCCCTTGCCGGCCGTTGTGACCGTCTTTTTCGCGTCCACTCCGATGATGGCGATGGACTGGGTCGTTGACGGCGCGAGGGGTAGCAGGTGGTCGGTGTTCTGGAGGAGGACCACCGATTCACTGGCCGCCCGCAGGGCGACTCGGACGTGGGCCTGGGTGATGGCTAGCTTCGCGAGATCCGGCGTGCGCAGGTGGCGAAGGAGTCCGTAGCGGATCATGGTGGATATCGTTCCCGAGACCGCCCGGCGCAGGACGGACAGGGAGAGTTGGTGGTGGGTGACGGCGTCCACCACCGCGGCCGGGTTGAGGGGCTTCACCAAGTTGATGCCGGCCCGGTAGGCCGCGAGAGGGTTCACGACCGCCTGGTAGTCGGAGCGCACGAAGCCCTGGAAACCCCAGTGACGCAGTTGGGCGTAGAGGCCGGGCGAGGAACAGGTGTTGACCCCGTTAATGGAGCCCATCGCGCACATGATGGAGGCGACGTGGGCCTGTTCGACAGCCGCGCGGAAGGGGGCGTTGTAGATCTCGGTGAGGACCCGAACGCCGATCGATTGATTGAGGGGACCTCGGGCGTTCTCCTGGGTGTAGGCGCTGTAGTGCTTGGCGTTCGCCATCACCCCTGTCGACTGGATCCCCTTGATCTCGTAAACCCCCATGACCGAGGCGAGAAAGGGGTCCTCCCCGAAGGTCTCGTAGGCCCGACCGGAGTTCGGGGTACGTACCAGGTTGAGGTCCGGTCCCTGGAGGACGTCGAAGCCCTTCTTTAAGGCTTCTTGTCCCATGGCGAATCCGACGGCTCGGGCGATGAGGGGGTCGAACGTGGCCGCGACGGCCATCTCGCTCGGGAACTGGGTCACACCGGTGTTACGACTAGCGACCCCCACCGGTCCGTCGGTGAGGGTGAGAGCGGGGAGGCAGAGGTTCGGGTCCCCGATGGTCGTGTTGATGATCGGCCCCTGCTCCACGATGACGGCGAAGTTCGCCAACTGGGCCGTCGTCATGTCGGCCGCCACGTGGACGGCGGCGAGCGAGGCGCTGACCTTCCCCTGATTCGCCGCATTCACCCACCCGCACGCCGTCGTCGGAGTGGTGCTGAGCGCCCCGGCGGAGGCGCTCGCGAAAGACGGGAGTAGGACCGCGAGAGCGCTCGAGGCGAGGAGGGGTCGAACTACACGGCGTAAGCGCACAGACACTCTTTCTGGGGGGGTTCTACTGAGTATGTCGTCGTCTCGCGGCCCGTTACAGTCCGGTTACGACCAGTAGAGGAGCCTACGGGCCGAACTTAAGAGAATCCGATAGTCACAGACATCACGGACCCCCACCAAGAGGACGGCGTCCATTGTCAGCGTCCAGCACGCGAGACCCCGGGTATTGATCGAGCCAGCACAATCGGTCGAGATACCCGTCTAGTGGCGAGGCGATATCCCTGAAGGTTCGCTCGATACCACTCACCCCACCACAGCGTGGACCATCGCAACGGCCCACCTAAGGTCACCCGCTCTGCGTCAGGCTGCTACCACTCGAAGAATCGTGCAGTCCAATGTGGCCGACGAGTCAGGCTCGACGTCGAGATTCCCCGGTCCATTCCCTGAGTCCCTGACCCCCGGTGTCGAATCGCGGTTTATCGCGACCCACCGACCTAGGTCTTCTCGGTCGAAGAACGTTACTGAAGCCGGATTGATCTCCCCGAAAGCTACCGGGTACTCCTGATAGAGTGGAGGCTCCTTCGGGGGTATAGCTCAGCTGGTAGAGCACTTGCATGGCATGCAAGGGGTCAGGGGTTCGAATCCCCTTACCTCCACCACCATCAGGACAGTCGGGTGTAGAAGTCCGGCATGTCTGCCTCACTTCGCGGTCCAATTCCGTAACGACTAACCCGCTGACTTCAGGGCATCCGTCGCAGCTCGTCGACCCTAATTCTCACGCTCCAGCCAACCGTCCACGGGTCGTCGAGGCAGCAGGATTGAAAAAGGCACCAAATTTTATCGGTTGCAGCATGGTGGCTATCTAAGTTGCTCTCGGCATTATTTCCACCTTGATGATTTAGATCAGGCCCTTATAGAAACGACGGGCAAAGATTCGTATGATCACTTCAGTGGCGGACCCGCACACCATGACAACCTTTGACGTGCTCACATTCCTCAACGGCGAATGGAATGTCTCGCGCCACATCAAAGACTTTC
>JAGXAY010000158.1 GCA_018971385.1 Acidobacteriota bacterium
GCTATCGATGGAAGAATCCACACTGGGACCCTCCACCAAGGCGTCTCCAGGGTAAAAAGGTTGCTGAGTCTCTCTCATGCACCCCCCGACAACGGGGGGGCATGAGAGCAATATTTCGCTGGCCGTCAATCAAAACGACGTTATGAATTTCTGCCCATCGCGCCCTCAATCCCTTCGAAGGGTTGCTTAGGGTCTCCCTGCCTCGCCGAACGGAATGGGCCGACTTCCTCAGTTATCCACGAGCACAACTACCCACGGGAAACCTGGAGATCTTGAGGAGCGCGACTCTCGCGGCAGCGCTCAGGCATCTAGAGCATCCCTGTGAAGAAACTATCGAGTCCGTCGGCCATGAAGCGAGGCGCAGGGAAATGGGAGTTGATCGCAGGTCATCTCCGAGATGTGCGACACACTCCACGCCAATTAGTCAGAGCAGTCCAGCCTCAATGGCGAGCTCCTCAAGATCGTCCTCGGGGCGAGCGCCGAGGTGCGCAATGACCTCACCGGCGCAGAGGGATCCGAGTCGGGCGGCTTCGACGGGTTCGGCACCCTCGGCTAGTCCGTAAAGGAATCCGGCCGCGAACATATCCCCCGCACCGTTCTGATCCACCACGTGCTCCACGTCCTCTGCCGGGACGTGTACGGCGTCCCCGTCGCACACGACGGTGGCCCCTGAGGGACCCTGGGTAATGGCGGCGACAATGCCGAGTTCGTCCAAGTGCTCGATGGCCGCGGCCAAATCGGTCGTCTGAAAGAGTTCGCAGATTTCGTCAGAGTTCCCGAGCAGAACGTCAACGTCCTCACTCACGAGGCGGAAGAAGTCGTCCCGGTGGCGACTGACGCAGAACATATCCGAGAGCGAGAGTGCGACCACCGACTCGTGATCGTGCGCAAACTGCGCCACGCGGGCCACCGCGTCCTTCGCCGGTGGGAGATCGAACAGGTAGCCCTCGATATAGGTAATCTCCGACCGGGATATGAGATCGGCCCGGATGTCATCGACCCGCAACTGGTTTGACGCGCCGAGGAACGTCGCCATAGTCCGCTGAGCGTCGTCGGTAATAAACACGTGGCATCGGCCCGTCGGACCCTCGTCGGCCGTCGCAATGGCGAGGTCCAGTTCCACTCCGAGACTGCGTAGGTCGTGGGCGAAACGTTCACCAAACTCGTCGGCGGCGACCTTTCCGATGTACCCACAGGTCCCTCCGAGGGCCGCCACTCCGGCGATGGAGTTGGCGACGGAGCCCCCCGACATCTGTATTGTCGGGCCCATTGCCTGGTAGAAACGGTCGAGATCCTCGGCTCCGATCAGGTTCATTGCCCCCTTCTCGAGGCCGAGACCCCGAAACGCTTCACGCGAATCCTGGGTGATGATGTCGAGGAGGGCGTTCCCAATCCCGGTCACGGCGAGACGCCGAAGTTCCTGGCCGCGACGGAGCGTGATGGGAGTAGGCGTTATCGTCACCCGACGAGCCTAGAAGAATTAGCAATAGAGTAAGAACTTGTGACTACGACCCCTAATCCCTATCGCCTCGCCCGTACGGTTGTGCCCCGGGCGTACCGGATTCACCTGACCCCCGACCTCGAGGCCTTCAGTTTCACCGGCCGAGTGGAGATCGACGTCGACGTCACCGAGGCGACGAGCTCGGTGACTCTCCACGCCCTGGACCTGGACCTCGGAACGGCTCGTCTCGTGAGCGGTGAGTACTCGGTGTCCTCCACGGCAGTTCGCCTCGACGAGACGTACCAGACCGCGACCTTCGACTTTGACGGGGAGTGCCCGACCGGTCCCGCGACTCTCGAGATCGAGTTCACCGGAGTTCTGAACGACCTCCTCGTCGGTTTCTACCGTTCGAGCTACACCGATCCCGACGGCGTCACTCACACCATCGCCACGACTCAGTTCGAGCACTCCGATGCCCGTCGGGCCTTCCCCTGCTTCGACGAACCGTCCTTTAAGGCGACCTTCGAAGTTCACCTCACCGTGCCGAGTCACCTCGCGGCCTACTCCAACTCCCCCGAAGTGGGCTCGGAAGACCTCGGTAACGGCTGGCGCCGGGTGGACTTCGCCCCGACGATGGTGATGTCCACCTACCTGGTGGCCTTCGTCGTTGGAGCCTTTGAGGAGACGCCCGCCCTCGACGTGGACGGAGTGCCGCTGCGCATTATCTACCCCCGCGGTAAGGGGCATCTCACCGAGCTCGCCCTCGAGTCCGGTGCTCACGCCCTGCGCTTCT
>JAGXAY010000048.1 GCA_018971385.1 Acidobacteriota bacterium
GGGGGAGTTCTCTCCGCGGTCTCGAGCGCCGGCGCCGTCGGAGTGGACGGCGTCACCTTCTTCATCTCGGCCCTCGGACTGATGGCCCTTCGGGTGACGTCCCGCGCTCACTCCTCCCCCTCGTCGGCCTCTCTCTGGCGCGACGTTCGCGAGGGACTGGCCTACGTCCGACGGACTCCGTGGATCTGGATCACCCTCCTCGTCGTGAGCCTCATCAACGGCATTCTCTTCTCCCCCTCCTCCGTCGTGGCGACCGTGCTCCTGCGACACACCCTCCACGCCTCGAAGGCCGCCGTGGGAGTAGTGATCGCGGTCGGGGGTCTCGGCGGTGCCCTCGGGGCTCTCGCCATCGGACGACTCGGATCACCGCGCCGACGGGTTCGGGTCATCTGGCTCGCCTGGAGCGTCGCGGCTCTCGCGAGCGCCCTCGTCGCCGTCGCCCCCTCGGCGGCGGTCGTGGCCGTCGGCTTCTTCGCCGCGTCCCCGGGAATCGTCATCGGCAACGTCATCTGGGAGTCGATGATGCAGAGTGAAGTTCCCCGCGAACTCCTCGGACGGGTGACCTCGGTCGACTGGCTCCTCTCCCTCGGACTGAGCCCCCTCGGCATCGCCCTCGCCGGGGTGCTCAGTCAACGCGTCGGGCCCCGGTGGTATCTCGGCGTGGCGAGCGCGGTGAGCGTGACGGCCGGCGTACTCGTCCTCGGTTCACGACGGGCCCACTCGGTCGACCGGGACCGCTAGTCCCCTACCAGGGAAGCTGGGGTGCGTCGAGGAGGGAGGGGCCGACCAGGCGACCCTTTCGCTCGGCGCCCACGGGAAAGATCTGCTCGGGGCGAAACGCCCGGCCCTTTAACTCCCCCGGTCGGCCCCCGCGGACCTCCACCCACTCGTCACCCGTCTTCGAGTTCACGACGTGCGCCACGAACACCCAGTGACGTTGTCGGCCCCGGTCGATGTCGACGAGGACCTCATCACCCGTGGAGATTCCCGACCACTGAGTCGAGCGCACGAGGTGCCCCTGGTGAGTGGTGATGCGTCGAGCCACGCCCCCAGTCTTATCCGCTTTCGGTTCACCCTCGTGTCAGGACCGTGCCCTAGCCTGAGTCATGGCCTTCGTCGAACCCCTACCCCAGGCGCTCTCGCCCTCTCGCCTCCAGGACTTTCGCTCCTGTCCCCGGCGCTACCAGTTGGGGGCGATTGAGCGACTTCCCCAGCCGGCGACCTACGCCACGACGAAGGGTCGACTAGTCCACCACGTGCTCGAACACCTTCATCGCTGCGAGCCGGGTGAACGAACCCGGGAGCGCGCGCGCGAGCTGACCCCGGCGGCGTTCGACGCCGTCGTGACGGAGGACGTCCGGCGTGATCTCGGCGAGGAGAGCGACCTCGACCGTCGTTTGCGCACCGACGCGGAGCAGATTCTCGATCGTTACTTCACGGTCGAGGACCCCCGCGAGGTGGTCTCGGAGGGCGTGGAACTGAAGATGCAGTGCGATCTCGAGGGGACGCCGCTCCTCGGCATTCTCGATCGGCTCGATCGTGACCAGAACGGCGATCTCGTGATCGTGGACTACAAGACGGGACGGGTGCCCTCGCGCCACTTCGATCAGCACACGTTCGCCAACGCCGAGCTCTACGCGGTGCTCTGTCGCGAGGTTCTCGAGGAGACCCCGAGCACCATTCGCCTGCTCTTCGTCGCCCACGGCCAGGAACTCGAAAAGCCCGTACGTGACGTCGTAGTGGCGGCGCGCGCCCACGCCGCCCAGAGCGCCTGGTCGGCCATCACTCGTTACTACGACGACGGGGAGTTCCCCGCAACCCCTTCACTCAACGCCTGCCGGTGGTGTCCGTTTCGTGACCGCTGTCGCTTAGACGGCGTGGCGGTACCGGACTCTCTTTAGGCTGGAGGGGTGAAGCCCTTCAAGTTGACCTACGACTACCGCTGCCCCTTCGCTAAGAACATCCACCTCCACGTGGTGTCCGCCCTTAAGGGTGGCCACGAGATTCCCGTCTTCTTCGTGCCCTGGACGATGAGTCAGGGTCATCGACCCGAAGGGGCCCCCGACGTCTGGGACGACCCCGCCTACGACGCCGCCCACCAGGCTCTGTTGACCTCCATCTCCGTGCGCGATCGTCAACCGGAGTACTTCCTCGCGGTCCACGAAGCGCTCTACCGAGCGCGCCACGAAGAGGGGCGTCGTCTCCAGGACTCCGCCGAGATCGCCGGCATCATCGCCCCCCTCGGAGTGAACGTCGCCGACGTCGCCGACGACATCGCCTCACGACGGCCCCACCAGGTCCTCGGTAACTCCTTTCGCGAGATGGAGCGCTACGAGGTCTTCGGGGTCCCCACCTTCGTGTCGAACGAGGACGCCACCTTCGTCCGCTTCATGCGTCCGCCCTCGGGGGACCCGAGCGAGTCGGCCGAGATCATTCGTTCCCTGGTGACGCTGATGGAGCACAACCCCGACTTGAACGAGTTCAAGCACACCCGAGTCCCCTTCTAGGGCCGCCCCGTCGCGGACTACCAGAGTCGGGCGAGTAACTCCACGCCACTCGCGAGCGCCAGGACGAGCACCCCGCCCCACTGAGCGAGGGAGTCCTTCGCTCGTCGGTGACGAAACCAGACGTAGAGGCTGACGAGGAACATCAGGCCCGCGCCGATCTCGTTGATGACGCCGAGGACACTCCCCCTCGAGGCTCGGTATCCGAGGGCGATAAAGAGCGCTCCGACGCCCTCCATCCAACCGATCACCCGCCACCGGGAGAGGCTCACCTCGAGCCGCTCGGCCGTGCGTGACTGCAGCGAGGTCAGTCGAACGCGCTGAATGGCCGTCGTCGCGAAAGCGATGGTGAGGGCGAGGGCGACAACACTGGCGAGGATGCTCACGGGACTCCTTGAACTCGAGGGTTCATGTTAGCCAGTGGACTCTCCGCGAGCCGCTAACCTCGCCTCCGTGTCCGCCCGTCCCCGAGTCGGAGTCGTCGGCGCGGGCCAACTGGCCCGCATGATGGCCGAGAGTGCGCCCCGCGCGGGCGTTGATGTCGTGGTGCTCGCCGAGAGTGAGTCGGACTCCGCGGTTGTTCTCGGAGTAGAGACGGTTCTCGGGTCTCCCCGGGACCGCGCCGCCCTCCACCAACTCGCCGAGCGCTGCGACGTGGTGACCTTCGATCACGAACTCGTCGATCTCGACCTGTTGGGAGAGATGGAGAAGGGGGGGACCGTGATCTTTCCCTCCCCCGACGCTCTCCGCTGGGCGAGCGACAAGGCCCACCAACGACGGGGCCTCGCCGAGTTGGGCCTGCCCGTTCCCCGCTTCGCTGTCGTCGAGACTCTCGACCAGGTGGACGAGGCCCTTCAGGACTGGCCGAGTCCGCCGGTCGTGAAGTCGGCGCGGGGCGGCTACGACGGACGGGGCGTGGTCGTCTCTTCGAGTTTCGAGGAGGCCCGGGTGGAGACTCTCCAGTTCCTTCGCCACTCCCCCGTCGTCCTGGAAGAACGAGTTCCGCTGCTCGCCGAGGTCGCCCAACTCGTCGCGAGATCGCCGTCGGGCGAGTTCGCCACCTACCCCCTCGTCACGACGGTGCAGGTCGAGGGAATGTGCGCCGAGGTTCTCTACCCGACCCCCCACCAGACATCCGACGCGCGCCTCCTCGCCCAGACCATCGCCGAGCACATTGGTCTCGTGGGGATCATGGCCGTCGAACTCTTCGTCACCCCCGCGGGACTTCTCGTCAACGAGGTGGCCCTTCGCCCCCACAACTCCGGCCACTGGACGATCGAGGGGTGTCGAACGAGTCAGTTCGCGAATCACCTCCGAGCCGTGAGCGCTCAACCCCTCGGCGACTGCGACGCGATGGTCACGGCCGCCGCCATGGTCAATCTCGTGGGAGGGGACCAGCCGAGCGACGACGACGCCCCCGCTCGCCACCCCGACGTCGCCTTCCACCTCTACGGAAAGTCCTGGCGGCCGGGGCGTAAGTTGGGTCACGTGACCGCAGTGGGCGAGAACCTCGACGACGTGCGCGCCCGCGCCTGGGCGGCGGCGCGAGACTGGGGAACGAGAGAAGGAGTCCGCGAGTGACTGCACGGGTCGGCGTAGTGATGGGCAGTTCCTCGGACGACGAGGTGATGACGGGTGCGGGAGAGATTCTCGACCAGTTCGGGGTCGCCCACGAGCGACGAGTGATCTCGGCGCACCGCACCCCCGAGGCGATGATCGAGTACGGACGAGACGCCCGAGCGCGGGGCCTCGAGGTCATTATCGCCGGAGCGGGGGGCGCCGCCCACCTGCCCGGCATGCTGGCCGCGGTGACGACCCTGCCCGTCATCGGGGTGCCCGTCGCACTCGCCCGACTGGACGGCCTCGACTCTCTCCTCTCCATCGTTCAGATGCCCCGCGGGGTCCCCGTCGCCACCGTCGCCGTCAACGGGGCTACTAACGCCGGACTTCTCGCCGTGCGAATACTGAGTCTCGCCGACCCCGACCTCGCCCGGGCCCTCGAGGAGTACCGCGAGAACCTCGGGGAGCAGGCTCGCGCCCAGGACGCCGGACTGGCCCGACGGGGACAAGAGGCTCCGGAGAAGTCCTAGTCTGGTGGTGACAACGAGGAGGATCCGTGGGAATCTCGAAGCGCCTGAGTTCGATCTTTAAGGCGAAGGCCAACGCCGCCCTCGATAAGGCCGAGGATCCGCGTCAGACGCTCGATCTCGCCTACCAGGAGCAACTGGACAACCTCACCAAGGTGAAGCGCGCTATCGCCGACGTCGCGACCGCCCGCAAGCGCATCGAAATCCAGGCCGAACAGATCAAGGCCCAGGGCGACAAGCTAGCCGAACAGGCGAAGGCCGCCCTGTCCCAAGGCAACGAGCCCCTCGCCCGCGAGGCTCTCACTCGACGGGAGACTCTCGTCTCCCAGCTCCACGACCTCGACGTCCAGCACCAGGGCGTTGTGGAGCAGGAGGAGAAGTTGAGCGCGACCGCCCAGAAGCTCCAGAGTGAGGTCGAGGCGTTTCGCACCCGCAAGGAGACCATCAAGGCGACCTACACCGCGGCCGAAGCCTCGGCCCACGTCTCGGAAGCGGTCACCGGCATCTCGACCTCGATGAACGACGCCGGCGCCGCTCTCCAGCGCGCTCAGGACAAGGTGGCCCAGATGCAGGCGCGCTCCGGTGCTCTCGACGAGCTCCTGGCCGACGGGACACTCACCGACCTCACCGCCACGCCGACCGACGACATCCAGGCCCAACTCGACGCCGCCGCCTCGACCTCGTCCATCGACGCCCAGTTGGCCTCCCTGAAGGCCCAGTTGGACGCCCCGGTCGAGACCGCGGCGATTGAGTCACCCAGCACCACCGAGGAGAACCATGGCTAAACCACACGGCATTGAGGCCGACCGGGGCCTCAGTTGGCGAATGTTCCTGACCGGTCTCGCCCTCGTCGTCCTCTACGGCGTGATCGTGACGATCCTGCTCGCCATAGGCGTGTCGACGATTCTCGTCGTCGTGATCGGCGGGGCGCTGCTCTTCTCCCAGTACTACTTCTCCGACAAGGTGGCGATGTTCTCCATGAACGCCCACGAAGTCACCCCGGCGGAGGAACCCCAGCTCCACGCCATCGTGGACCGGCTCTGCCTGCTCGCCGACATGCCCAAGCCGCGCGTCGGAGTCGCCGAAATCGACATTCCGAACGCCTTCGCGACGGGGCGCAACCCCTCCCACGCGGTGGTCTGCGCGACCCGGGGCATCATGGGTCGTTTGAGTGACGAGGAGCTCGAGGCGGTGCTCGCTCACGAACTTTCCCACGTCGCCCACCGCGACGTCGCGGTGATGACCATCGCCTCCGGGGTGGGCATGCTCGCCGGACTCGTCTCGCGCGTCGCGATGTGGGGAGCGATGTTCTCCGGGAACTCTCGCAACCGCAACGACCAGAACCTGGCCGCCATGGAGATCGTCGCGTGGCTCGTCTCCATCGTGATCTACGTCATCGCCTACCTGCTCACCATGGCCCTCTCGCGCTACCGCGAACTGGCGGCGGACCGCTCGGGGGCTCTCCTCATCGGCAAGCCCAGCACCCTCGCGAGCGCCCTCGTGCACATCACCGGGGACATGGGGCGCATCCCCCGCACCGATCTGCGCAAGGCCGAAGGCATGAACGCCTTCTTCTTCGCCCCCGCCCTCGCCGGCGGTAGCGCGGCCAGCCTCTTTTCGACCCACCCCTCCCTCGAAAAGCGCCTGGAACAACTCAATCGCCTCGAACAAGAGTTGAACGGCTAAGTGGGCCTGCGCGACATCCTGCTCGGACGATCGAAGTCGGTCGCCCCGAATCTCGACAACCTCTTCGCCCTACCCGCCGCCGGCCTCACCCTCGAGAGCCGTCTCGACCTCGTCACGAGTGGGGTGGCCGGCCTCTGCTTCAAGGCCGGCAGTGGGGGACGTACCCTCGAGTCCGAGGCGGACATGCGCGAGCTCTTGAGTCTCGACGAGGCGGATAACGCCTTTAGCCTGACCCACGACGATCTCGGCTTCACCTGGGTGGTCATCAACGACCCCACCCTCGACGGACAGGTCACCAAGGTGCACGGCGCCAATCTCTCGCTCGTCGATCACGACCTCGGTGATCGTCTCCTCTGCGCGGTCTTTGGCTTTAAGCCTCTCGGCAACGACGAGGGCCCCCTTCGACTGGTCTACCTGATGAAGCAGGGAACGTTCTACCCCTTCGCCCAGCGCGGTCCCCAGGACCGTGACAACGAGTTCGAACTGCGCGTGAAGTCCTTCCTCACCGGCGAGATCTCCCTCGAGGCCGACCTCGCCCGGTGGATGGCGCTCTGGAACGCCCCCGTCGAGTAATCGTTTCGAGGCCGCCGAGCCCCCGAGACCACTCGGTAGAGGGTCGCGGCGCAGTCGGCGAACATCCCCACCACTCACTCTTTTTCCGTGGCGGGACCGGCCGTTGGATCAACGCCATATCGCTGGTGGGCCCCGGGGTCCTCCTCCGACGGTTCCCCAAGATTGTTTTACTTTTTTACATTAATCGCCCGAATTGGCGTTAAAATGTAAAAACGTAAAGTGAAATCGACCTATGGGGACGTAAATGTCAAAAAAAATCCGTACGTCGAAAGTAGCGGAGGTGATTGACGCCCTCTTTTCGAGACAAGACACGGTCACCTCGGGCGACGTGGCTCGACAAGGAGGCGTGACGCGACAAGCCGCTCACTACCAGCTCCGCGCGATGGTCGAGCGCGGCGAACTACAGCCCGAGGGCGCCGGGCGAGGAAGTCGTTACCGTCGAAAGGCACTCCTGCGATACCACTACCCCCTCGCCGAGTTGTCGGAGAGCGACGTGTGGGCGTCGGAAAAGAGGGACCTCACTCGACGCGATCTCGACATTCTTGACAATCCGCGAATCATGCCTCTTCTGAATTTCACCTTCACCGAAATGGTCAACAACGCGATTGATCACTCCAAAGGTTCGACTCTCGACGTCCACTGGTACCTCGCCAGCAGTCACATCGCCTTCGAAGTGGTAGACGACGGAATCGGGGCGTTCACCAGCATGAGAGTCAGCCGCCACCTTTCATCTGATTTTGACGCCATTGGCGAGATTGCCAAGGGGAAGCAGACGACGGCGCCTGATGCCCACAGTGGTCTCGGCATCTACTTCACGTCGCGCATGGCCGACCGATTCGTGTTGTCGAGCGGGCCGTTGTCGTGGATTGTCGATCATCGAATTGACGACTCCGCCATCGAATGGCTCGACGCCCCCCGACGTGGCACCCTGGTGCGGTGCGAGTTCGACGCCGACACGGTCCGCACCCCGATAGAGGCGTTCAACTCGATGAGTGTGCCCGACCGCCCCGGCGTTCAGCGATCGACGATTCGAGTGTCGCTCTTTCAGCGAGGAGACAACTTCATTTCTCGCACTGAAGCCAAGCGACTCGCCGCCGAGCTCGACACATTCGACATCATCGAAATCGATTTCACTGGAGTGCGCCAGATTGGTCAAGGATTCATTGACGAACTCTTTCGGGTGTGGCAGTCCGACCACCCGCAGTCCCGTCTCGTGGCGATCAATGGGGGGCCCGTAGTCGACGCCCTCCTACGTCTTACTCGTTGAGTTTCTCACCGGTCTTTTCCCAATCCGAGGTACGTTGAGTCTCACACTCGGGCCCTCGTAGAGGACTCACGGGGTCACGAAGCACTCCGACGTACTACACCAACGGCGCGACCGACTCTCGCAAGCCTCGCCAGTAGGCGCGACGCGCGTCGGCGTTCTCGAAGCGGGGCCACTGGGCGAAGAAGAGGACGTAGGCGGCGAGTTCCCCCACGTAGCGACGAAGGCCCTTCTCGTAGCGCTGCACGAGGACTCTCGAGTTGCGAGCGTGAAAGTACGCCTCGTTGGCGTTGAGAGTGCGACCCGGTTTATCGTGCGCCACGAGGCACCGAGCGAGGACGTAACTCCCCCACCCGCGCTCGGCGAGACGAGTCGCGAGGTCGGCCTCGTCGTAGTACATGAAGAGTCGCTCGTCGAACCCACCGGCCAGGACGACGGGGGCCAGTCTCATCATCACGAGACACCCCGAGAAGTAACCGGTGCGCCGCAACACTCCGTCCTCCTCGTAGGGCTCGCCGAGACCGGGGTGACGAGTGACCCAGAGGGGTCGCACGATCTCTCCGCCCCCGTACCAGAGGCGCGAGGTGTCGGGCCAGAGGCTAATCATCGGCGAGACCGCCGCCGCGTCCGGCCGGGTGTCGAGGGCGTCGAGGAGTTCCCGTGACGTCGTCGCCGCGAGGTTGTGCACGTCGGAGTTCATGAGCAGACCTCTCTCGAGACCGGCCTCCACGAGTTCGGCGAGACCCCGATTAGCCCCCGCACAGAACCCGGCGTTACGGCCCATCTCGACGACCCGGGCGCGAGTCGCGAAGGAGGAGACGTCGCGGTCGGGGGCGTTCGAGACGAGAACGACGAGCTCGGGAGCGGGCCGGAGAGACTCGAGTTGGTCGAGCGCGCTCGCGATCTCCTCGTCGCTCTGGGCGTAGAGGACGACGACGGCCCCGAAGGAGCTCACGGCAACTGCTCTCGCCAGAGATAGAGCGGGCGCGTCGAGGTGATGCCGATGACCTGAACCACTTGGGAGAGTCCGAGGGGTCCGGCGTGAAGGGTGGCCGGCGACGTCGCGAGAGTCGCGCTGGCGTAGGGTCCCACGTGGGCGAACCAGTTGGATCCGACGAGCCGGGCGAGGTCGGCCGCGACGGCCGAGACGTTGGCCGGTTGGGTGTCGCCGGCGAAGGCGAGGACGCCACCGAGTCCCCGAGGCACGTAGACGATGGAGGAGGTGGGGCCCTGGAGGTATCCGAGGTTCACGCCGTGACGGCGAAGGACGGCCGCCGAGTTGAAGGCCTTCGTGTCGATGGCGTAGGTGAGTCCGAGCGCCGACGCCCACCCCGAGGGCACGCTCGCCGGCTGGCGCAGGTCGTTACTCACCCCCACAATGTCGCCGGGAAGCAGGAGGGTGTCGTTCACCTTGGTGACCCCGGGGGCGAGCGTCGAGGGGTTGTTGTTGGCGTAGAGCACCGTGCCCGGGGCGACCGAGAAGTGGCCCGGAATACCGCCGGAGAAGGCTAGGCGGCCGCCCCGCTCGATCCAGGGCAACAGCGTCCCCGTCCCGTTCGCTCCCCACACCAAGTTGGGCAAGGTTCCCGACACGTCGACCACGAGAGTGGACGACGGCGTCGGATCGCTCGCCACGACGGCGGCCAACTGGGCCGCATCCACTTGGTGCACCGCGACGCCCGGATCGGTGTGGGAGAGAACGTTCACCATCTGCTGTTCGACTCCGAGAGTGGTCGCCGCCGAGGAGTAGGCGTAGGGGTAGTGGGAGTCGTCGTAGAACTCGACCGTCGTGATCGCGCGAGCCGGATTCACCGGAAAGGCGCTCACGACGAGGCGAGAGTCGACCGGCCCCGACACCGTGACGACGTGCTGGCCGGAGGTGAGTTCGGCCATCTGGGCGCTCAATGTCGGTAGCCCAATGCTGGAGGGACCGAGCACGGCGACCACTTCGAGCACCACCGCGACGAGGCTGGTCGCGAGGAGGCCGGGGCGCCTCCACCCGAGGGGCTCCACCGTGACGGGTACCGGAGCGGGGTCCGGACGAGTCAGCGCGACGAGCACGGCGACGAACGCGAGGGTCACCGCGATCGAGGTCAGCAGCGTGATCTTGCCGGACAAGGTTGCGGGAAGCCAGCGCGGACCCCAGCGCTGGAGGAGCCACAGGTGTTCGGAGTAGGCCGACGAGAGGCTCGGCCACCCGAGGTAGTAACCCATCGGGGCGAAGAGTTTTCGCACACCGTTCAGGGCGTAGAGGTAGATCGGCCCCGAGACGCCAATGGTGATGAGGGCGCCTCGCCACCAGCGATCAGCCGAGGTGTCACCGTGGGCTCCGAGGGCCATCATCGGCACGATCCAGACCAAGTACTGGGGGTTCGCGACCACGTTGATCATCAGGGTAAAGAGGATGACGGCGGCCACCACCCGAACCAGTGTCGAGTCCCGACCCCGTCGCCAACACCAGAGTCCTCCCGCCAGGGCCACGAGGAACTGGAGGACGTTGATGAGGCGATTAATCCCCACGAAGTGCACGGTCGCGAAGGAGTAGACCCCCGAGAGGGCCGAGAGTCGGAGCAGCCCCGAGAGACCGATTCCCCCGATCGCCGAGTCCACGTTGGCTCGCGTGAAGACGTCGGTGACGAGGCCGGAACCGGCCTCGGGCCCGATCATCACCAACGCGCCGACGAGGCCCCCGAGGGCGAAACTACCGAGCGACTTCCATCGCGTGCGGGAGCGGGCGAGAAGATACCCGGCGAAGGGCAGGGCCACGAGACCGGGCGCTAACTTGACCGCCACCCCGATGGAGACGGCGACGCCGGCGAGCCACCAGGTCTCCTCCAGAGTGGCGAGCACTCCGAGGGCGATGGCGAAGGCCGCTAACGAGTCAATCTGTCCCTGGACGGCGGTCGTCATGATGACGAGCGGGTTGAGGAACCACCAGAGGGCGACGCGGCGTTGTCGGGCGGGGCTGTACCCCAATCGGGCCGCGATGCGCCAGACGAGGTAGCCCGTCGCGACGTCGGCCAGAATCATCGGCACCTTGTAGAGAGCGGTCGCCCACGGTGTCGTCACCACGGGACCAAAGATCTGACTGCCGATCTGTTGACCGGCCGGGAAGAGGTGGCCGAGGGCGGCGGCCGACCCCCCGAGCCAGTGAGTCACCATTCCGAGGGTCACCGCCCAGTAGCCGAAGAGGGGCGGGTAGGAGAAACCCGTAAAGGTGTAGAGCCCCACGCCCTCCATCGCCCGCTGGGACGCCTGCCACCAGACGCTCACGTCCCCGTCGAGGGAGGTGAGGGGGGCGAGAA
>JAGXAY010000159.1 GCA_018971385.1 Acidobacteriota bacterium
CGGCCCGGGGGTAGTGGTCTCGCGGCATCGCCAGGGGACCGCCCCACTGGTGGCTCACTTCGACGCCCCGGTCCCCCACGAGGTCGACGAGGGTCTCGCGTAGGGAGGCGAAGACGTTCGAGTGGTGATCAAAGCGCGGGTCCACCCCTGATCCAAAGTGGTAGGGGGCTCCGCGACCACCGAAGGCGAGTCGATTATCCGCGGTGCGCTGTCCGTAGATGATGAGGTGTCGCGCGTCAGCAAAAGTTTCCGCCTGATTAAAGCCCCGTTCGCTCCACCACGATTCGTCGAGAGGTTCGGTCGCAATCATGAGGGAGTAAATCGGCACCACCGTTCGGCGGGGGCCGAGAGCGGGGGTGTAACCCTCGGTCGCTCGAACCACGATGTCGGCCCGCACCCGCCCCGTCGTGGTGAGTACCTGGGCCCGGCGATTCGGCGTCGCGCCGAGCAGTCGAGTGACGCGAGAACCTTCGTAAATGTGGGCGCCGAGCTCCTCGACCCGACGCGCCAAACCGTGAACCAGTTTCCCGGGGTGAAGTCGGGCGCAGTGCGGGGAGTAGAGCGCACCGCGGGCCCCGCGAAGGCGGACTCGAGACTCGAGTTCATCCACGGGGAGCCAGCGCAGGTCGTCGTCGGAGAGGCCTCGTTCGTGGGCGTCACGTTCTTCGGCGCGTAAACGCTCCGCCTGGATCTCGTGACGGGCCACGGTGAGAGTGCCGCCCTGAACGAAGTCGGCGTCAATAAGGTCTTCGTCGAGTGCGGCACCGAGCTCGGCCACTGCCCGGTGGAGAAAACGAGTGAAGGTGAGTGCGTGTTCGGGGGAGTAGTCCCGACTCACGACGTCGAGAGAGACGGGAAAGAGGGCTGACGCCCAACCACCGTTTCTCCCCGAGGCCCCGTAGCCGACGTGTTCGGCCTCGAGGATGACGACGCGCAGATGAGGATCGCGTCGCAGAAGCTCGCGCGCGGTCCAGAGTCCAGTGAAGCCCGCTCCCACCACCGCGACGTCGGCGTCAAGGTCTCCCGAGATCCTTGGTCGGGTGATGCGAGCGGGGACGTCTTCCCACCACAGTGGGTGGGAAGACGTCATCAGAAGCGTCGGCCGACGGCGTCCGTGAAGACGTCTCGCAGAATGCCCACCATGAGATCGATGTCCTCGCGAGTGGAGATGAGCGGCGGGGCCAACTGGACTACGGGGTCACCACGGTCGTCCGAACGGCAGATCAAACCCCGCTTGAACATCTCGGGGGAGATGAATCCTCTCAGCAGTCGCTCGGCTTCATCCCCGGAGAACGTCTCGCGCGTCTCTTGGTCCTTCACCAGTTCCACACCCCAGAAGTAACCCGTTCCGCGAACGTCGCCCACAATGGGCAGGTCGCGGAGAGAGTTGAGGCTCTCACGGAAGTAGTCCTCGTTAGCGAGGACGTTCTCGAGGACGTGCTCGCGCTCCATGATGCTGATGCTCGTCAGGGCGACCGCGGTGGACATGGGGTGACCCGCCCACGTGAAGCCGTGGGGGAACGACGTGTCACCATCCTGGAACGGTTCGGCGAGGCGGTCGGACACAATCATGGCTCCGAGCGGTGCGTAGCCGGCGGTGATGCCCTTAGCGGCGGTGATGATGTCGGGTACGTAGTCGTACTTTTGTCCGCCGAACCAGGTTCCGAGGCGACCAAAGGCGCAAATGACCTCGTCCGACACGAGAATCACTCCGTACCGGTCACAAATTTCGCGGACGGACTGCCAGTACCCGGGCGGGGGAGTAAAGCATCCTCCCGCATTCTGCACCGGTTCAAGGAAGACGGCGGCCACCGTCTCAGGACCTTCGCGCAGGATCGCTTCTTCGATGTGGTGGGCCGACCAGAGACCAAACGCCTCAAAGTCGTCAGCGTGCTCGGTGGCGCGGTAGAAGTTCACTGCGGGAACCTTGACGGCGCCGGGCACGAGAGGCTGGAACGGCTCTCGGTACCCCTCGAGCGACGTAATGGTCAGCGCACCCATGGTCGTACCGTGGTAGGCGATGTCTCGACTGATCACCTTGTACCGGTCGGAGTCACCGCGCAACTTGTGATATTGGCGAGCGAGTTTCCACGCACTCTCGTTCGCTTCGGCACCACCGGTCGTGAAGAAGACACGGTTCAGATCGCCCGGGGCGAGAGAGGCCAACTTTTCGGCGAGCGCGATGGCGTTCGGGTGAGCGTAGGTCCAAAT
>JAGXAY010000160.1 GCA_018971385.1 Acidobacteriota bacterium
ATTTGGTCGGTCTGGCTCTGAAACCACTCAGAACTCCAGCAAACGCCGAATGCTCCTCGAAATCACCATTACTTTACATAACGAACATTATCGGCGTTTAGTAGTTGGAGCGCGTGAGTTATATTCCTCGCCCGGTTGACCTCGGGACAAAGTTTCTGTGACGCCAAACAAATGCCAGGACGAGTCCTATGGCGATTCCAATCCACAGAGGGTGCTGGTAATGGAGAAAGTCTGGTTGGCGTACGTGGATGTCATCGCCCAATTGCCCGTCAACAATGCCCAAATAGTTGGAGGCGGTCTCGACACAGGCGAAAACTACGGGGAACGCTACGTAGCGACCGTTCCGCGTCCTAAGCCATCTGGAGAAGTTCTTCTCGAGTTCAGTCGCCCAGCGACTAAATCCGGCCCCGACGTTGGTACCAGGCGCGCGTGATAACGACTGCAACTCCACTTTCAAGTCCGAATTCCAATGAGGGGACACCACTGTTTAGGTGAGATGTGGCGTAACCGCCAGCCCTGTTCCATCCTTCGATGGCCAACACGAGCAGAGTTGGTATGACGTACGACAGAGATGCACAGACAAGAAGTGCGACAATTGCCCACCGGGGGCTTACGCCACTGGAGAAACTCAGAGCCTTCGGGGAAGTTCCCTTACGAATCTGCACTGGATTCTCCTTTGGCGCACGTTGAGACGCTCTCGACGGGCCTAACTGACTTGAACGTAGCGGGCCAAAAAAAGGCTGTCAACCATAGTGACGTTATGAATTGTGGGTAGTGCTGCGGGGACCTCGCATAGTGGTGACCCTGCTTCAAAGCTACGAGGCGTTGTCCGGGTGGATGGACTATCCGTGATTCAGCGTGAGCAGATCTGAGCGAAGAGCGTTGGCCGGTATCGCGAAACCAACGTTTTGGGCGCTCGAGCCGTTAAGCGAGTTGGCCACTGCACTGACCATCCCGATGAGATGTCCTGACGCATCGAACAACCCTCCGCCAGAGTTACCCAAGTTGATCGGTGCGTCGGTTTGTAGGAGGCCCGCGAGGGTCACACTGGTGGACGAATTGGACGCGGTGACGGTGCGTCCGAGTGCCGAGACGATGCCGGTCGTCACCGTCGGGGTCGTGGTGCTGAGCGCTAGTGAGTTACCAATCGCGATCACCGCGTCGCCCACGGCGACGGTGGTGGAGTTGGCGAAGATGACGGGATGGAGACCGGTAGCGGCAATCTGGATGACGGCGGCGTCGCGGCCGGCGTTGGTGGCCACAATTCGGGCACGAAACGGCGTGAGTGATCCGTCGAGGGTGACCCAGACGGAACCCCCCGACTCGGCGGGATAGACGACGTGATCATTCGTCACAATGAGTCCCGATGACGAGATGACGAGACCTGACCCCTGATTCTGTCCGGCTGGTCCACGGGCGTCGACGGAGACCACGCTGGGGCTAATGGTGGCGATGAGGCGCGGAAGACTGCCGGCCGGAAGGCTCGCCCCCGCCGGCACGGCGGGACTCGACGCGTACGACGAGTGGGTGCTGACGTAGCGCGATCCGGCGAGAAAACCACCGAGGGATCCGGCGAGGGCGCCCGCGAGAACCGCGACGACGACGAGAGTCCGAGTTCGCAGACGTCGGCTGCTGAAACCGCGGAGTGGGGTGATGGGCCACTGATCAGCGTGAAGAGCCTCTCCCCCGTTCGGACTCCCGTTCTCGGAGGACGCGGAGTCTCGATGCACCACTCCATCGTAGGGCTCTCTTCGCAGTCCACCACCGAGTTGGTGAACAAACCGAGTAGAATAGAAACCTATGTCTCGACGGCTTGAGATCGAAATCACCAGTATCAACGGGGACGTGGCGACGTGGCGCGCCGCGGGCGCGAAGCTCCCCAAGGGGGTGCTGAACGTCTCTCTCGTCCCGGGCGACGCCCGGGTGGGCGTTGTCTACCGGGCTGACGTCGAGCAGTACATGGAAGGCATGGAGGTTCTCTCCGTCCTTCCCGCGAAGACGGCCTCTCCCCTCGACCCGAAGAAGGAACGTCTGGAAATCTTGGTGAAGGAGTCGTCTGGCCCCGACGTCACCGTGACCTACGCCTCGAAGGGGCGTGGCGGACGTGGTGAGCGTGGTGAGCGCGGGGACCGTGGTGAGCGCGGCGA